>JALUWO010000349.1 GCA_027019405.1 Candidatus Altimarinota bacterium
AATAATCCATGTGAAAGATAAAAAACACTAGTGAAACTAGTGTTTTTTCTTGAACCTGACTAGAAAATATATATTATAGCCTAAACAACTGAGAATATATAAAATACACAAAGCAAATAAAATTAAAGAAATGTTTTTTAATTTATTAAAAAAATAAATATGTATTCAAAACATAAAAATGATGAATTGATTTTAAGGGATAAGCTAGCTATTTGAAGAAATATTATGGCAAATGAAAGAACTTTATTAGCTTATTTAAGTGCTTGAATAACATTAATAATTGCTTGAGTAACAATTATTAAGTTCTTTTTGAGTTGATATTTTTGATTTTTTGGAGTATTTTTATCTCTTTTATGAGTATTTTTTATATTATTTTGAATAAAATCATATAAAAGAAGAAAAAAGGAAATTGAAATTTTAATAAAAAAATAAAAAACTAAGATTATTTTTTGACAGTAAGGGGATTTTTCATATAATTCCTTTGCTTTTTTAAAAAGTAAAAAGTATGGTGCCTGTAGTTTAGTTGGTTAGAATATCGGGTTGTGACTCCGAGGGTCGTGGGTTCGAGTCCCATCAGGCACCCCATTTTTAAAAGTTTGCAAGTAGAGAGTTTTATTACTTTAAACTTTTTACTACACAGATTTTTAGAAAAAGAAAAAAGAAAAATTTTATAAAAGCCTTGTAAAAATAAGATTTTTTCTTTCTCTTTAAATGTCTTAATACTGATATTTATAAATACCAAGTTAAGACACTATTTTATATTTTATTTTTTAATTATAATTTGCATGGTTGCAAAAAAAGATGATTTAGCTCTGTTTGAAGAGTTATTTGAAAAATCTCCTGAGATTAAATATCCAAAAATAGGAGAAATTATTTCTGGTACTATTGAAAAAATAGAAAAGAAAAATATTTTAGTTAATGTTAATAATCAATTTTCTGGTTTAGTTATTTCTAAAGAATTAGGTAATACTGTTGATTTAGATGAATTAAAACCAGGTCAATCAATTGATGTAATGGTTTTAGGTGATTCAGTTGAAAAAGGATTATTAATTCTTTCTCTTAAAAGAGCTAACCAAATTAAATCATTATCAAATCTTGGTAAATATTTTGAAGGTGGTGATATTATTACTGTTAAACCAACTGAAGCAAATAAATGAGGTTTACTTGTTGATATTGATGGTTTAAAAGGTTTTATTCCAGTTTCTCAATTAACTCCATTACATTATCCTAGAGTTGAAGGAGCAGATCCTGCTAAAATTTTAGAACATTTAGAAGGTTTAATTGGTACTCCTTTTAAAGTTAAAGTTATAAATGTAGATGAAGCTGGTAAAAAAATCATTTTCTCAGAAAAAGCTGCTATTGAAAATACAAGATCAAAAGCTTTAGAAACTTTAAAAGAAGGTGATATTATAGAAGGTGTAGTAAGTGGTATATTAACATATGGTCTATTTGTTACTTTTGATGGTTTAGAAGGTTTAGTTCATGTTTCAGAAATTGATTGGGGGCATGTTAATAATCCAAATAAATTTGCAAAAGTTGGACAAAAAGTAAAAGTTAAAGTAATAGGACTTGATAGTGATAAAATTTCTCTATCAATTAAAAGATTACAAGAAAATCCTTGGGATGTTCTTGCTAGAGAATATAAACTTGGAGATACTATTACAGCTCCTATCTCAAGAATTTCACAATTTGGTGCATTCATGGAATTAGCTGGTGGTATTCAAGGTTTAATTCATTTATCTGAAATTTCACATGGTGTAGTTAAAGATATTAGAGATTATGTAAAAGTTGGACAAGAAGTTAAAGCTAAAATTATTAATTTTGATCCTAAAAAGAAAAGAATTGGTTTATCTTTAAAAGCTTTACAAGAAGCTCCAAAAGAAGCTCCTAAAAAAGAAGAAAATAAAGAAGAAGTAAAAGAAGAAAAGAAAGCTCCTGCTAAAAAAACTACTAAAAAAGAAGAAAAAGTAGAAGAAACTAAATAATAACAATTAACTTATAAGTTAGCTGGGAAGTCTCTTTTTTAAAAGAGACACAACTAACTTAATTTAAAGCTATTCCAGTCATTTTAATATGATATTAGCTTGCTTATATTTATAAATAAAGAAAAAATGGATAAAAAATTATTAAATTCAATGTTTGAAAATTTACTACATATTGGTAATAAAGCTAATTATTGGAACCCTCAAATGAGAGATTATATTTATGGTGTTACTAATTGAATACATGTTTTTAATTTAATAAAAACTGTTAATGAATTTGAAAATTTAAAAGAAAAATTAGTTGAACTTACTAAAGAATGAAAGAAAATTCTTTTTGTTGCTACTAAATTACAAGCTAGAGATGCTTTTTCAAATCTTGCAAAAGAAACAGGAAACTATTATGTTTCAGAAAAATGGGTTCCTGGATTATTAACAAATTTCAAAACAATAAGAAAAAGAATTAATACATATATAAAATTATCTGCTGATTTAGAAAGTGGAGCTTTAGATGTATTACCTAAAAAAGAAAAAGCTACAAAATTACATGAATTGGAAAAATTGGATAAAGCTTTTAAAGGTTTAAAAGATATGAAAAGACTTCCAGATGTTATTTTTGTTGTTGATGGTGCTTTTGAAAAACAAGCTGTTAAAGAGGCTAATAGTTTAAAAATGCCAGCATATGCAGTTTTAAATACAAATGGTAATCCTAATTTAGTAGAAGCTTTTATTCCTGCTAATACAAATTCTGTAAAATCATTAGATTTTATTGCTTCAGCATTAAAAGATGCTTTAGTATGAGTTAAACCAGCTAAAAAAGCTAGTACAATTAAAAAAGTAGCACCTAAAAAAACAGCTACTAAAAAAACTACTAAAAAAGAAGAAAAATAGTTTTACTAAAAGATTATAGTTAATATAATAATATTAACTATTTTCTTTAATCTTTTATAAAATTATGTCAGAGATAAAAAAAGATAATTTAAAATATGCTTTAGCTTACATACCTCTTGTTGCATTTTTCTTTTATTTTGCAGAAGAAAAAAAATCAGAGGAGTTTAAAAAGCATCTAAAATATGCAATGGTATTATTTTTAGCATATATAGTCATTTCTATCATATTAAGATTAATTTTATTATGATGGTTAGTTTGATTGTTATTATTTGCTTATTTAATAGTATCTGCTATTTTATGATATAAAGCATATAATTGAGAAAATATTGATGTTGAAATTTTGGATGAAATCTGAGATAAAATACAAGAAAAAATAGATAAATAAAAATTTTATTTTTTAATAATAAACAATTATGGCAATTACTGCTGCTCAAGTAAAAGAGTTAAGAGAAAGAACAGGTATTGGTATGATGGAGTGTAAAAAAGCACTTACTGAAACTGATGGTGATATGGAAAAAGCAATTGAAGAATTAAGAAAAAAAGGTCTTGCAAAAGCTGCTAAAAAAGCTGATAGAGAAGCTTTAGAAGGAGGTATATATATGGAGGTAGAATGAAGTAAGGCTTATGTTGTATCTGTAGCTTGTGAAACTGATTTTTTAGCAAATTCTGATAAATTTAAAAATATGCTAAAAGATTTAGTAAAATATTTAAAAGAAAATGGTGCTGATAAAGAAGCTGCTCAAGAATTTATTAATTCAAATTATGCACTTGAATTAGGTGAAAATTTAAAATTAGTTGAATTTAAAATAGTTGAAGCTCCAGTTTTGGCTTCATATGTTCATTCAAATGGTAAATTAGCTGCTTTATTAGGGGCAAAAGAAGGAACTGATGCTGAAAAATTAAAACAAGTTGCAATGCATGTTACAGCAGCAAATCCTGAATTCTTATCACCTAGTGATATTCCTGAAGATGTTGTTGAAAAAGAAAAATCATTACAACTTGAAATGATGAAAAATGACCCAAAAATGGGTAATAAACCAGAACAAGTTTTAGTTAAAATTATTGAAGGGAAAATGGGTAAATTTAAATCTGAAATTTCTTTATTAGAACAAGATTTTGTTATTGACCCTAGTCAAAAAGTAAAAAATATAATAGGAGAAGATTCTATTGTAACTTTTGAAAGAATTTCTATATAATTAATTAAATTATTATGATAGATTTAAAAAAGCTTCAACTAGAAGTATTTCAAAATAAATTAGATAAATGATTCAATACTACAAATATTGATATGGAATTTAATTTACTTAATTGAGAATTGGCTGAAGCTTTTGAAGCCTATCATAAAGATACTTGAAATGTATGAGAAGAATTAGCTGATGTTGCTATTTTCTTATTATGACTTTCAGAAATGTTATGAGTAAATTTAGAAGAAGAAGTTGTAAAAAAAATAGAAATTAATAAAAATAGAAAATATAAAAAATCTTGAAAATGACATGTAAAAGTTTAATTTTCAAGATTTCTACAGTCCCATAGTTAATCGGCTATAACTCAGGACTCCAAATCCTGCATGCTAGGTTCGACTCCTAGTGGGACTGCCAT
>JALUWO010000350.1 GCA_027019405.1 Candidatus Altimarinota bacterium
GCCTGTTGTCTGTTTGTGCAGCCGTAGAGATTGATACTTGCTTTTTGCTCTATTGTGCTTGTATCAAAGTCGTGTGATTGAAGCTGAACGGTTTTGGCTTTATAACTGTCTGTTTCGTCGTAGTATGTTACTTCGATAGTATTGCTTCTGTCTGTAAAAGGGATATAGGATAGAGAGAAGCTGTTGTTTATGATGTTTCCGCTTGTAAAAAGAAATGACTGTGTAGGGATATCTACCTCTTTGTCAACTATCGGAGCAAATTTGCTTCCAAATTGAACGACTGTCGCTCTTCCGAGAGTTGAAACCATGTTGAGTGCGTTTTGCAACTCTTGCTGTGTATCAAGATATAGTCCTACTTTTAGGTTTTTGCTGTTACAATATGCAGACCATGCGGTAAATGCTGTCAAGTCTATATCGCTATCGCTTATACCCGCTCTTTTTAGCAAGTCGTAACAAGACCATGCGGGGTTGCTTTTTGGATATGTTACTCCTATGTTTGTGCATTTGCAGGTTATCATCGGAAAGCTTCCGTTTAGTTGGTCGGTTGCCATTGCATTTATACTTAGAAGTGCAACTCCGGGGTATGAAAAGTCATCATAAACTATCTCATTAATATAGTCAAGTGCAAGGTCGTTTGTATCTCTTGTGCTTGTGCTATATCCGCTCGTCCTTGTTATCTGCACTTCATACTGTGCAGGAGGTAGGTTTTTGATAGGGTATGCAAGCCTTTTGGTTGTTTTATAGGTTGCTGATACCGTTGGAGTGTCAAATAGTGTCCAAGTTGTATCGCCTGCTTTTCTGTATGATATCTCAAATGTTACGCTTCGGCTCACATAACTTCCGTCGTCGTTTACATGAAAAAGACCTTTTGGAAATATCATTACGATTTCAAGCTCCTGGACTGTATTGCCTGCTGTTGTGTATGCAGTAACGGCGTTTTGCTCGTTTAGGCTTCTTTGCAAGGATACAGTTGTCTCGCTATCTCTAAAATTGCCTATCGCACTTTGGGATGCGGTACCTTTTGTAATCTCATAGGTTATATCATTGTAGTTTGTTATCGGTTGAGCATTTATCTCTATCTCTGTTATGTCATCGACTTCACCGTCGTTTACCGCAAGCATGATGTTTAGGTACTGTTTGTCATCTTTTAGGGATATGTAGCTTCCAATCACCGGAGGTACAACTCTTCCGCTTCCGAGCATTAACGGCAAGGCGGTACCTGCCTGTTTGGCATTTGAGCTTCCGCTCCAGCTATATGTCGGAGATACACTCTGCAAATCGCCTGAATTGTTCGGAAGAGATGGGCTTGCGGGAGGCAAAATGGCATTGACGAGCAAGCCGCCTACCAAGACAGTAGCTATTTTAAGACCATTGAATATCAAAGAGCCTGAAAGTCCTCCGTAAAGCCCCGCCGATACAGACCCCGCAGTAGCTCCCATAATCCCGCCTGCAATTTGCGGAGCCATTACGACAAGTGCGAGCATAGCGATAGTTCTTAAAGGGTTACTTCCGCCGCCTCCACCGCCTTTTGGAATGGCCACAAATGCAAGAGAGTCGTTTGCCTGCAAGATTTGGGTATAGTCCTCTGTAATTTGCCCGTTTAAAGAGACTACAAACTCTACACCCTTTTTTTCGGTGTTTAGATAGTAAAATATCGCTACACCGTGTCCTACTTCTTTTGCGGTCCTATCGAGTATGTTAAAAGGGTTGTTTAGGACTGTTAATGTTGCCATCTGTAAAACCCTTTTATCTGATTTCTTACTGTTGGATGGTTTATCTCAACTATATAAGAATTTGTATTTTCATAAGTGTGCAGCATCCTTTTTTCATCTATCATCACCCCAAAATGTGTCACCATCATAGGATGTTCGGGGTTGAGACACATCGCTACACCTGCATTTGGCTCGGGGTAGGGTAGCTCTCTCCAGTGCTTTTGTATCTCTTCGAGGTATTTGGCAAGTGATCGTCTCGGCTCTTTGGCACTTATGTTTACATCAGGGATATCTATGCCAAGCTCGTTTTTATAGTATAGCATCAAAAGTCCATAGCAGTCGCACCCTGTAAAATCTCTTCCTTTGTCAAGATACGGGATACCGATATACTTCATCATATCGTTACCCCTTTGTTACCGATAGTCGGAAATCCGCCGTATCTGTTCGCATTACCGAGTTCTCTGCATCTTTTTAGAGTCTTGTCGCAGGTCGTTTCAGCTCCAGCATACTGACATAGAGCGTCTTTGAATTTAAACCTGCAAGAGTTTGGGAGCATTCGATAAGTCGGTATCTTTACTCTGAAGAGGTTTTTAGCAGTCAGTGTGAAAGTCGCTTCAAAGTGTGTTATCTCAGGTGAGCTTAGTACCAGGTTGTGTGAAAATACAGGAGTATCGTTTGCCAAATCTTTTGAATTTACTACATACAAGACAACGGTTATAGGCTCATAGCCATTCTCTTTTACATAAACATCGTATTGTCTGATATAGTCCCCTATGACATTGTTTACATTTGATACTTTTATTTGAAACTGCGAAGTCTCTGCTTTTGCACTTTCGCTTATCTCCTCTATCTCAAAAGGAAACTTTAGCCAGGTGTAGCCTCTCCAGCTTATGTCTTCGTTGTTGTTTACTATTCTGATGGTCTCTGCAATGCTCGGTATGGTTATCTCAAGTAGAGACAAAAAGACACTGTTGGTTGTGAGTTTGTTTTTTTCAACTTTGACTACAGGGCTTAAGTCTATCATTATACTTCCTCGAGAGTGATAGTTGTGCTTTTTAGTGCGGGTCCGACATAGTCAAAAGCCAAAGAGTC
>JALUWO010000351.1 GCA_027019405.1 Candidatus Altimarinota bacterium
TTACTCATAATATCACCAAACACTTTTGAAGAATTTTTGTAAGCATCGTTGGCATCTTTTACATACTCTTTTATAGTATCTTTTGCTCCGTCTTTCCAGGTTTTTAGTGCTTTTAATTTTTCTTTTTGTGTATTTTTATAATTTAGCAAAAGTGTTTCGTTTAAGGATTGTATCTTTGCTTTGTATGCTTTTTCGATAGCATTCATTTCACTTGCGGTTGTAGCACTGCCCATGAGACTTTTATACTTCGATACCGCTTTGTCGTAAGCACTTACCCCGTAGCCGACATCATCAAAAGCACTTTTATAGTATGTGCCGTAGTCTATGTTTGCACCGCTGTCTTTTACGGCTCTTAGTTTTTTCCAGATGTTGAATTGGTCTGAGAGTAGAATGTTTAGGGCTTTTGCTTTTTTTGCTACTTTGCTTATAGATATGCTTTGGTTGTCTATAGATTTGCTTGTTTTGTCTATGCTTTTTTTTGCTTCTTTTGCGGCAATGTTTAGATTTGTTTTGTATATCCCGCTGAACTTTTCTGCAGCATCTCTGCCGTCATGCATTTTGTCCATTAGATTTTGCATGTCGTTTTTGATGTCAATTATTTTTTTATTTATATCTGGGATGCTGCTTTCGAGGTGGACATTGATAGTGTTTTTCCCAAGTTTTTTTGCTATGTAGTTATAGGCATCTATCATGGTGTTTATAGTCCGTTTTGGAGGCTCAAGAGCCAGAGCTATAACATCTGCCAACCCGTAAAAAGCTATCTTTATGCCACCTATAACAAACTCTATACCTGTTACGATATCTTTTGCAAAACCAAGTCCATAGATAATGCTTTCTATCGCTTTTGAGCCTGTTTTGCCAAAATTCAACATCTTCTCTTTTGATATCTGCCCAAAAGCATTGCCTACAAACTCGAGTGCTGTTTTGCTTGCGGCATTTAAAGGCTTTACAAGCGAATAAGATATAATTCTCTCAAGCCCTTTCAACCTGTACCCGATCCTGTCCATCTGATCATGATAGGCGGCTGCCATTTGGTATGTGTTTTGAGATATGGTTATGCCTATTCTCTCGGCTTCATCTCCAAATTTCTTTAGGTCACCCGCAGACAGTCTTAATATGCGGCTTGCATTTTTGCTAAATATGTCCTGTGCTATAGCGGTCTTTTTAAAGCCGTTTGGCATTTTGTCCAATCTTTTTAATATTTCCTTAAATGCAATATCTGTAGAGATGAAGTGTTCTCTTGCATAATCAGCAGATATGCCAAGCTCTTTAAAAGCTTTTGCGGCAGCTCCGCCACCATCTCTTTGAAAATTGTTAAGTCTTCTAATCATTGCACTAAGACCGGCGTTCAGATCTGCCGTGCTGATTGCGGAGAAGTGAGCGGCATATTGATACTTGGAAAGTTGCTCCGAGGTAAGCCCCAGCTTTTGTGCAAGTTTTCCGACGGCATCCGCAGCATCCAAAGAGTCGTTTATCATATTTTTAAAAGCTCTTATGCTTTGTATTCCCGCATAAGCGGCGACCATAGACAATATGGTTTTTTTTATGTTGCCGACAGTTTTTTTTACTGTCTTTTCGGCTCTGTCCATCCCGCTGACGAGTTTCGCGGTATCGGCTTTTACATCAATCAGTACTGTTCCTACACTTGCCATTATCTGCCGTCTCCAAAAGCTTTTATAAGAGCTGTTGCTATTTCGCTCTGCTTCATTTTGTTGTTTTCTACCGATGCTTTTTTGAAGCTGTATTCATCCATTGCCATAAAGTCACCTACTCTCATCAAAAGATGTGTATATCTCTTTTTCTGTAATTTGTTCCATGTTAGATTGTCCTTGACGCTGTCATATCTATACCCTACTGCTCCGTTTGGTCCGTATTCGTATTCACATTTTGAAGCTACTTTTGCCAAGACAGTTTCAAAACTTTGTAGCTCTTTGCCCCCAACTTCTTTTCTCAGGCAGTTGGCTATTCTCCAAGGTGCTTTTTTTCAATTTCTGTCCTTTGTGCGTCTATCGCATTCATCACAAATTCATAGCCCTTTGCCTCTGTATACTCTCTTAGCTTCTCTTTGTCTTTTCCACTAAGCAAAGTATCAAATCTTTTTTTAGACATTTTCTCTTCAAAAGCATCGCCGCCAAGACCTTCTATCTCTTCGGCAAGAGCATTTAGCTCACCTTGCAATTTTTCCTGCTCTTTTAGATATTTGAGAGATTGTTTATAATCTTCTGACTTTTCACTTAGTTCTATCTTTTTGCTTAAAATCTTTTCTTTCTGCTCTATTTTTAGAGCTTTTTTAAAAAGAGCTCTAAATCTGTTTACTATTTTTTCAAACTCTTTTTTTTCATCTTTTGTGTAGTCCCTGTAAAATACCTCAAGCTTCTCTTTTGTTTTGCCATCTTCTTGTATTTCTATGGGAATTTTTACATTGAGATTGATTTTCATATTATGCCGCCGCTGTTATGGTTGGTTTTGTGGTCTGCTCCAAGCTTACTACAGATTTTATAAATCCGTCTTTTTCAAAGCCTGATGTTTTGTAACTTGGCACTACTGCGTCAAACTCGAACTGTGTACCGTGAGTTCCAAGACTGTCAGGAAGCTCTATCTTTACTTTTATCTTTGTGGTAGTTGTAGCATCAAATGCCGACTTGATTATTCCGTTGCCTTCAGGCTCACCTGGGTCATATACATAGCTCAGATCCAATGCTCCAAGCTGCAGTGTGCCAAGAACTTTGTCGATGTTTTCATTGTCGATATTTTCTATGGTGATAACATTTTTTGTACCAAAGTCAACATCTCCTATGGATTGTATATTGCCAACAAGTTTCCAGGTTGTGCCGCCGTCACTACTTACACTCAATGTTGTGTTTTGTGCTTGTATTGCCATTTTTATCTCCTAACTTTAAAATCAATCAATTCTCTATATACCTCTATGTCATCTTCATAGATATCCATAGCATTTATACTGTTTCCGTTTAATTCGACTACTTTATCAACAACTTCATCTTTTAAAGTCTTGACTTCCGCATAGCTTTTTGCCCAGATATCAACCTGTATCCTCACATCTCTTTGGAAAACATTCCCTTTTATGCTTTGGTTTGCTCCGTCATAAATAACTTGATAAGTAATAGCAGGGTAAGTTGTACCCTCCGGCATTTTGATAGGGTAGACTCTATCGCACACATTTTTTAGTGTACTGAACAAATCTTTCTCTATCATAATTTTGCTATCTCCTTATCTACTCTCTTTTTCATATACTCTCTTACGAACTTTATGGAGTTTTCTCCCTCTTTTTCGTAAGCGGGTCTCATAAAAGGTCTTGCACTCATTTTTAATGTTCCAAACTCAACATAATGTGCATACCAGCCGCCTTTTTTCTTTCTCGGAGTTACCGTAAAATGAATGAGATTTTTATTTTTACTCCTTCTTTTTACAACTCCTATGCTCTTTTTTAGTGTGCCTGTTCTGACCGGCACTAATCTTTTTGCCTCTTTTATGATAGGTTTTGCACCGGCTCTAACCGCTCCGACAAGCACTCTTTTTTGTACCTTTTCAGGTAACTTTTTGAGTTTTTTTAGCACTTCATCAAGCCCATTAACTTCAATACCGCTCACGATATAACCTCGCTACATATAAGCTGCAAAGTTTTGTTTTCTTCTCGGATATTTAAAACACTTTTGATGTCAAAAATACGACTGCCGTAAACTACTCGCATTTTTGGCTTTATATCTTTTAGATATCTAAGCTCTACTTTGTGTGTCGCTTCGGCTTGAACACCGGCTTTGTAAAACTCTTTGGCACTTAGAGGTGTGATACTTGCATAGGCCGTTTTAAAATCAACCCAGCCTTTTACAACTTCACCGAAGTCGTTTTGGGTTTCTGAGTATGTTTGTATCACTATCTTGTGCTTTAGGTTTCCTGCTCTCATCAGTTTCTCACTATATAGGGAGCGATCAGGCTCTCTATAAACTTGTTGCCAAACTCGGAGATACTGACTCCTACTACAAACTGCTCTCTGTTTTCAAAAAGAGTCGCTATCTTTACCTTCATATACTGCTTTATAGCTTCGGGGATCATATCGTAGCCGCTTGTAAAAGTTACCTTGAAAGCTTCGGGATGTTCTATGATACTTGGCATAGTTTTATACCCTATGTAACCGATCCCGAGCTCTCTAAAAAGATAATACGAAGAGCTGTCAAACTCGCTGTATGTGCCGTCTTCCCCAAGTGTTTCTATCTTTTCGATAGTTCTTATAGGGTTTTTTGGCAGCTTATGCACGATATTTGCATCGTATAGCTCAAAAGTCGCAGGTAAAAGCTGTCTGTTTGTTATGTTTTCGACATGCTCTCTTACTGCAACTATCAAAGAGTTGATAAGCTCATCGCTGTCATTGTCAAGCACTCTTAAAAAAGCTTTTGCCTCTTCAAGAGAGACAGGCTCACTTGTCGGTGCTATCGTTTGTTTTAGATACATCTTCCCCGCTTTCTAATATCTCGTCTATCTCTTGTACTCTTTTTAAGAGCTTCTCTTTTTCACCCTCAAGCTCCTCTCTTAGAAGCAGAGCTTGCAACTCTTTTTGTTTTTGCTCCTCGATCTCTTTTTCTTTTTCTATCTTTTTCAAGACAGCGTCATACTCTTTTTTTGTTTTTGGTATCGCTATACCTTTGTCAATGTATCTTAGAGCTTCATTGTCGCTGACTTCTATCTCATCCCCGGCGACAAAAGAGCCTTTTGCCCCGGAGATGTGTTTATTTAGGATTATTTTCATCGGTTATCCTTTATGCGGCTGCATTCTGGCCTGCATTAAAAGCTTCCTCGATGATCACTTTTGCATCTACTCTTTTGTGGACTTTAAAGCCTACCATGCCGGTGCCGGCATAAAGCTCGTTTAGTCTTTGTATGCTCATACCGCCACGATCTGCTATCTGATAGTAGCTAAAGTCCCCTATCACGATAAACTTGTTGCCCGCTCCAAGCTCAGGCAATGAGTTGTCTATAACGATAGGCTTGCCAAGCAGACTTGGTCTGCCTTCACTGTCAAGTCTTGGGTCATAAAGGTAGTTGCCGTTGTTGTCTTTTAGCTTTCTTATCGCTTTTTCAGTTTTGTCAGTCATTCTCCATGTCGCATTTTTTCTGTATGGTGCTGCCAAATCATAGAATATGTCTATAATTTCATCGGCAGTTATGGCATTGGTTGCGGCTGTTGTGGAGTTTGCACCGACTGGAGCTGTTACGCCATAGCCTGTTGGCTTTTTGACACCGTCACCTACTGCAAAAGCAGGAGACTCTGCTTTGTCGATACCTTTTGCTATCTGCTTTGCCATATAAGCATCAAAGTTGATCATATTGTCTTGCAAAAGCTCTTCAGAAACTTTTATGATACCTCCGAGCTTGTAAGCTCC
>JALUWO010000352.1 GCA_027019405.1 Candidatus Altimarinota bacterium
AATTGATGCATATCAAATAAAATCTTTATTAATTATTTTTTTATTTATTAACTTAATAGCTGTTTTATTTTTTGCTACATTAACTATATTATTAAATTCTTTTAATGAAATATTAGATTTAATTTTATTAAGTTGGTTTTCATCTTCTTTAATTTTTTTTATTATAACTTGTAGAATTTTGTTATTATCTATTTTTACACTAGGACTATCCTTAAATTGTATTTTTGAAATATTTACTTCTTTTTGTAGTTGAATAATTTTCTGTTTAGGATTTGTTTTCATAGTTGTAATGATTTTTTGTATTACATATTCTTTTGCTCTTTTTTCTATACTTTTTTTTCTTTTAGGATTAGTTACATAATTAAGTTGTTTTATTCTATCCACAAACATATTCATATCATCAATAGTACTATTAGGATCTTTTAATTTATTTTTTATTATAGATAATACTTGTTGTTTTTCATTCATAGTTAATGCTTTTGTTTGTTTTAATATATCTACTGCTTTTTTAGCTATTTTTTGTTTAGCTTGTTCATATAATTTATTTACTTCAGCTTGTTTATCCTTAGATAATATATATTTATTATAATATAAGTTATTTAATATTGCTATATTCCCTGTTGTTATTCCTTCCTTTTTGATTTTATCTAAATTTGATAAAGTTTGTTTCTTAAACTGTTCTTGTGCTTCTTTAGGATCAATTTTATTTAGTTTTTTATTATCTTGTTTTTGTCCTCATTGTTTATTCTTTATTTTCTCCAATTCTCCATTTACTGTTACTTTATTTCATCAGTTTTTTACATCTTGGATACTAGTTCATCAATTTACTTTTGTATTGTTTGTTTGTTGTCAACATCCTGCTAAACTTATTACAATTACCATTCATATAGTAGGGATTAATGCCTTTTTAGTTATTACTTTCATATTATTTAATTTAATTAATAAAATATAAACTATTAAAAATTAATTATAATACTATAATTAATTTTTTCAATATATTATGATATATTATGAATTTTTATCATTTAAATTATTTATATCTAGTTCTGCACTGAGAGACCTACTCAAATCTACCTTTAAACAGGGATTACGATTTGAAGCTCTCTACACGCTTCACAGAAGACAATGTCTCCTCCACATGCTTTGAGGCTGGTGCTCAGCCCCAGTTCATTATATTTATTGTATACATTATTTTCTTTCAACATTTTTTTCTTTATTTTCATAATATATACATTCTTTCTTGTTAAGCATTTTGTTATATTAAGAGCTAAATTTAGATTATCAATGCAAATATTTTTTCCTAGATAATTCTAGGACTTTTCTTAATCTGTCTAGTGTTTTTTCTTTAATATAACAGTCAATTTTTCAAGAACACA
>JALUWO010000353.1 GCA_027019405.1 Candidatus Altimarinota bacterium
TACTCAGATATAGAAGGTTTTGGTTTTTGGAATTTATCAGATAGCAATACTGATATAGCAGGTTTAATATTAGAAACAGCAGTTATAGAAGTTGCTTCACTTGCAGCTTGATTTTTTACTGGTGGTGCTTGAGAAGTAGTTTGAAATACTATAGTTGACAGTTTATGGTTAAGAAGAGGAGCAGAAGTTATAGAAGATGTGTCAACTTTATCAAAAACTGAAAAATTACTTAATACAGTAGAAATATGAAATAATGTTTACAAAGTATCAAAAGCTTGAAAAATATCTTATATAGTTTGAAAAACTATTTTATCATGAACTTTATTTTATGAGTGAACAAATGCAGTTCAAAATGTTTTTGAAAATAGAAATATTTTTGAAGGAGCATGAAATTGAAAAGAAATACGAAAATCAATATTATTCATGTGAGCAATGGAATGATTAGGAAAATTATTTAAAGAAGTTCCATGATTTAAAAAATTATATGATACTGAAAAATCTGGTAAAATATGAAAAATATTAAAACTTTCAGGACAAACAACTGTAGAATGAATATCTTTATGAGCATTATGATGAGCCATTAATGTAACTTTTGATTGATGAGAATGGACTACTCAAGACTTTGTAGAATGATTTATAATGGCAGCAATGTTTAAAATTATGTGAAAATGAACTGATTTTACTATTAAAAAAATTAATTGAAAAATTGAAATTGATAGCCTAAAAATTGTTGACTGAGCTGCATCAGATCCAATAGAATTCTATAAAAATACTAAAACTTGAAAAACTTATACAAAAACATTAGATTGAAAGTGGTTTGATTCTAAATGAAAGGAACTAAAAAATCCACCTAAGAATATAGAAAAAGTAATAAATTATAAATGGTCTACTGAAGCACCATTAGATAAAGATGCAAAACCAATAAATCCAGATGGTACAAAACCATGAATAAAAGTTGAACCGGAAAAACTAACAAAAGAAAAAATTATAGATACAATGTTAAAAAATTTAAAGAAATGAAAAGAATATGATTTATGAGTTTGAGTAAAAATTTGAAAATCAAATGAAGGAGAGTTTTATGTAGAACAAAATTGAGCAGTAATTTCTTTTAAAGATATAAAAGAAGTTAAAACACACATAGAAGATAATAACTTAGAAAATTGATTATTGATGACTAAACTTTTGGAAAGTATAAAAGAAGGAAAATTAGAAAAAAAGATGTTTGAAAAAAAGAAGTTTGCTGGTACAAATTTGTATTTATGAAAGAAGGAAATAGATTTTAGTTGAAAAACTTATAAAGTTGCTAAGAGTTCTGATTGAAAATATTATATGGTAGAAAGGTGAGATAAATGATGGAAAGTATGAAATAAA
>JALUWO010000354.1 GCA_027019405.1 Candidatus Altimarinota bacterium
CACAGCTATACCACTAAAATCACTCTTCTTAGTGTTACCTGCTGTGAAGTCTGTAGTTATAATTATGGTGAAGTTTTGTATGTTCTTTAGTATCAAACTCCTGTTATCAAACCAGCTGATCATATATTCCGGAATTAATCTCTCCTCCTCGGAACTGACACGGAGCATTCTCTCCTGCATAAACGACTGCAACTTATTCGCAGCTTTAGCTTGCTGGTACTGTGCTATTACAGCTTCTGGTGGGTGCATATCTTTCCATGCAGGTTTTATATTATCTAGGTTTGTGTTCTCATCTATCTTCTCACATATCGGGAAAACTAACGGTGTATACGCCCCACCACTGATTATCTTATAGTTGGGATCACCAGCATGGAACGGTGTAAATACTACCCACACTCTACCATTACCACCGCCTTTAAGTGCATTTTCTGCATCTGCAGACATTATGTCTTCTAAAGTTTCCATTTGTGTTTCTGAGTATGCTGCAGCAGTATTTAAGATGGTATCATCAAACGCAATTATATCCGGTCTATTAGCCCCAACATTACTTCTTGTACCACGAATACCACCACTGAAACCCATAGCTCTAAACAGGAATGTTCTACTGTTTAAATCCCCTTTACCTTTTCGGGTAAGTTCACTCTCAGTCTCGGTAAACCTCATGTCAGCAAAGTAGTTCTGACAGAATATGCTATCTTGGCATAATGACTGTATAGCTTTACACATTACTCTACCCCCGCCCTGGGCTGAAGCAGCTATTCCTAGCATAAAGTACACAACACCGTAGTTAGGTAACTCTCCTTTTATAGCTAAGTATACTGGCATAAACGTAGTAACTACTGTTGACTTTGCAAGTCCCCTTGAGGCCATCATAGCTATACGTTTAATATTTATTACTATACTGTCCTTAACTTCTTTACTGTATGGAAACTGCTTCACATTCACGTTACCAAACAGCACATCTACCATGAAGTAGTGCAACATAGGTGTGCCAAAGTCAAAATCCTTACCTTGTACTAACCTCATCAAATTGAAGAACTCTAATGCCTGCTCTGTAGGCTGGTACCAAGGAAAACTATAGTCTATTGTATCCAACGCTAAATCTACATCAAATCTCTTATTACTCATCTAGCTCTGCCTCTACTACTTCACCTACCGCTATACCTATTTGTTGCACAGTTTCTATACTCTCTCCAGCACTCAATCTAGCTTTCTGCATCTTAACTAGTTGAGCTAGCTGCTGATTCATCTCTTGTTGCATACTGACCTCTTCATCGCTCTTGCTTACAGTCAAGTCTATCTTAGCAGTCTCCGGCATCTTGGTGGCTTCTAAAAGTGCACGAGCAGCCAAATGCTGAACCATAGGTGAG
>JALUWO010000355.1 GCA_027019405.1 Candidatus Altimarinota bacterium
TAAATTTAGCCTTTTATAATGATGTTGTGGAACATAATTATATCTAAAAGTGCCTATTTATGGGCTTTAATACTCAACTTAAGTTTGTGGATTTATTGGGATGTATGTGCGAAAGTTGAGTAAAATTTGATTTTTGTATTATTTATTTTATGCTAATATCCAATTTTTAAAAAAACATTTTTTGTTGTATTACAACAACATATTCAAGAAAGGAAGTTTTAAAAGAATGAAATTATTGTTAAGTTTGCTATTTCTTGTATTTTCAAATAGCTTATTTGCAGACTATACAGTATTTACAAACAAATCTGAACCGTTTAGCGATACGGAAGTTATGCAACAAGAGGAGATATTTTTCGGAGAACTGCAAGAGTATCAAAAAAGTTTAGCAGAGATTCAAAAAGCTTTAATAGCTCACGGCACTATGGGTGCAATTAATGGACTCAATAATCAATCTGCCAATCTAGCTAAAGGGTTACTTGGAGAAGGTCTTAAGGGAGCGGGAACTGGTATTGCCATTGGTCTTGTTGTTGCGACACTTGACCCTTATGTTATGAGTGCATATGCTGATCAGTATTATGTTAGAGTCTATAAAATACTCTTGAAAAATGGGAAAACTGTATTTGCAAATAAGTTTCTTATTGGTGATAGCAACCATGAGCTATCCAAAGAAGAGGTCAAAGAAATTTTAGGAGACAGTCAATGAGTCATCGTATTATTCAAATAATTTTATTCTTTTCTCTTCTCTTACTAGTGAACGGTTGTACATTTGTAACTTTTCATAAAGTAAAAACACCAAAGCCAGTAAAAAGTGAAATAATAGTTTCAGTCCCAAAAGACAAAGAGAATAAAACGATATGGGTTAGAAATGACAGCTTTAGCAGTAAAGATAAAGAGATAAACACTATCAATAAAAAAATTGCTGAAACTTTTTATGTAGCTGCAATTTATGGAAAACAAAAAGGCTATGATTATTTTGCTCTGACAAATGATAATCTTAATAATCTAAATGGGTTTCCAATAAATACACTCGATAATTTAATAGAGTTATATAAATTTGAAGAGGAAGACGCTAAGAAATATTATAAACCAAGACAGCTTATTTCAAGCAGGCACGGAAGTATTTTAAGCTCCAGTTTTTTAAGATTGCAGTTGCAATACTTCAAAAAACCTATTCCGGGGCTGTTTTTTTACAATATAGACGAAGTAATTCAGCAAACTGACAAATATATGTCAAATTAATCATAAACCATCCTATAAAGAATAGCTTAAACGAAAGCTAAACTTTATAGACATGAGAAATGTGTTTCATTATTTGAGTATTTAAAAAAAATTAAATACTCGGATGATCAAATACTAAAGTATAAGCACTA
>JALUWO010000356.1 GCA_027019405.1 Candidatus Altimarinota bacterium
AATTGAGGTAGTTTGACTCAATGCTAAATTTACTTCATTTTTAAGAGTAGTAAAAGTATCATAACTTAACCAGGCATCAATTCCAACATGTAATCCTTTTACATGCGCATCAAACCAACCCCACATAACTACTGTTGTTCCAGATATCTGAGCTTTTTGAGCTCCCGTAAATCTTGCATCATTTCCAAATAAATGTAATTCATTATAACCAGTTAAATATGTATATTGACTATTAATTGCTACAGAACCTTCGTCACTAGAAATATTTACACTTTTAGTAGCATTTATATTTATAGTATCTTTTGATATTTCCAGATAAGTCGCCGCTTTCTCCCCAGAATGAAGAATTATTCCATTTTCATTAAAACTATATGAAGAATTTCCAACTTTAAACATTATAGAACTTTTATCTAGCTGAATATAAGTTTGAGCTTCTTTTTCATCTTCTCCACCGTTAGGTTTTTGCTTATTAACTTGTAAAATAATTTCATCTTGGGTCATATATACGTTACTAAATTTATTATTTATATGAATTATTCCAGCATCATCATCAACATACATTTCGGTATCGTTCTTTGTTTTAAAAATAAGCCATTCTTTAACGAATGGTTGTTTTACTTTTCCATCAATTCCAATTATATATCCAGAATCCATTGAATTATTTACAAAAGTAACTAGAACTTTAGTTCCTGGTATTAAAGGTTGATAAGAACCATAACTGAAATATGGAGTACCATTTTTTAAAGGATCTCTTGTTCTAACATAAGTATTAATTATTTCTTTACAAAAAATATATTTTTCTCCAGGTATTTGCGATTTCAATATACTAGGAATATAAACAGCATGTCTTCCAGTATTAGTCGGATCTGGAATATCTTGAATATAACCTATAAAGATTTTTCCACTTAAAGTTTTAAAATTTTGAATACCTTGCATTAATCCTCCTTTTTTTATTTTTAGTTCAATAATCTAAGCTCTATAAATTTTATAATTAATATAAATAATACGATTTTTCGTACGGTTGTAGTATCTTTTTTAGATCTTAGAGATTATATTTCTAAGTGTGCTAAAAAAGATCTCTTAGAAATTATTTCAAAGATCTTTTTTCGATCTCAAGAATTAGAAAAAAATTATTTTTTTCTTTCCAGCGACAAAAGAAAGAAAGCAAATCCTTAGCTAGGATTTACTTCTTTAAATGTTTTTGTAAAACAAAGAGGACAAGCGCAATTATTTATATCAAGTTCTGCGTAAGATTTTTTAATATCAAATGGATATTTATCTTGAGGTTGAATAGTGAAACCACAATTAATACAAGCCCAATAAGTTTTACCTTCATAGTCAACTTTATCAAGCCATTCTTTAGAAACT
>JALUWO010000357.1 GCA_027019405.1 Candidatus Altimarinota bacterium
TATATTACTATAATATTCTTCTCCTAATTTTTTAGGAATTTTTTTAAAAGGTCTAGCACTTGCAATAGTAAGTATACTATTTATCATTGATACTATACCATTTAAGTTACTTTTAGCAAGACTTTCAACTTTTTTATCTATTTTCTCTTCTTGTTCTATGAACTTATTTAAATCTTTTAATTGTTTTCAATCTACTCATTTTAGAATATAGTTTTCTGCTTTTTGTTTAGCTTGATTAATTACATCTGTCATTTTGTAATAATTTATAAAATAAAATAAAAATATTTTACTTTTTTAATATAAGAGTTTTTACTAATTTTTCAATTGAAAATATTTTAAAATCATTATTATATAAAAATGTGTAATATGTTTTTTAGTTATTTTAGTATAGTAAATGTTTTTATATCAACTGAATAAGTTAATAAATTGAAGATATTTGATTTTAGATAATACAAGTTTATTTTCTTATTTTTTTAATAATGATATAAATTTATCTAAGTTTAATTTTATAGAGCAACAATATACAAACTATAAATTTGAATATTTAAATACTGACTATGAATATTTTAATAATTTTATAGATGTTCAATCTAATTATAAACAAAGTGCTGAAAATATTGCTAATTTTATAAAACAAAATAATCTTTATATAAATACAAATGAATTTGAGGAGTTATTATCTATTTCAAAAACAACAGAAAAAAAGTGAAATATTATTAAAAATTGAGATTATTATATTTCAGGTTATCAAATAGAATATGAAAAACTTGAAATGTTTCAAAAATTGTTAAATAAATTTAATATTAAAGGATTTTATTATATGGATATAAATACCTTTAATCCTTATATTTTTATAAATAAATCTATTTCTAATTTTATTGATTTAGTTTTAATGTGATTAGGTGCAGATAGTAAAAGAATAAAACAATATATAGAAAGTATTTGAATATCAGTTGATAATATTATAGTAAATTTACTTAATGATAAAAATTTCTTTGAAAAGGTTAAATGATTTATAAAACAAGATATAGTATGGAAATACTTTCAGTTATTAGTTTGAAAAAAGATACAGACTTTATGAAGAGTTTATATAAATTTTTATATGATAACAAAAGAAATAAATTGACTACATATTAATCTTTATCCTGTATTAGAAAATAATATCATAACCTTAAAAAATAATGATAACTTTGAAGCTATATCTTATGTTGAACTTAATAAAATACAACAGAACTTAAATCCTATTGCATATCATTTCTGGAATATATACAAACCATACTATGCTGTATGAGATAGAATGGATATTTTATATAAAGAAAATGTAGAGCAATTATTAAATTTTACTCATATAATTGATAATA
>JALUWO010000358.1 GCA_027019405.1 Candidatus Altimarinota bacterium
CTATATTTGTGATAGGTTCATCTATTTTGATAATATTTCAATATTGATCTAAATAATATTCATAGCTTGTATTGTTATTAGTTGTGTTATTAGTTGCACTTGTATTAGAACCTGTATTAGAACCTGTATTAGAACCTGTGTTTGTTTCAAATAAATTATTATTTAACTTAATTAAATCTCATGTAGTTATTACATAATTATTTATACTATTTTTATATCATATTATTTTATTCCCCGAATATAACAAATTTACATTTAAACTACTTACAGCTGATAATTTATCACTAGTTTGATATATTTTGTTTGTAATATTTTTTAGTTGTAAATTTAAGCCTGATAGTTGTTGTTTATATCAAGATAACTGAGTATTTAAAGTTATTAGTTCTCCTGATAATTGTTGAATTTCTCCTGACAATTGTTTCTTTTCTTTTTGATAACTTGTTAATGTATCTGATATAAGACTATACTTACTACATTTATATATAAAACTTTTAGCAAGATCAGCTTGGTTATTTTTCAAAAATAATAATAAATTATTTTTATTAGCAAGGTTGGCAGTTAGTGTATTAAGTATTTTAGAACTATAATTTGCTTTATTTTCTACTTCATTTTTTACTTTTTGCAATGTTGTATTTACATTTTTAAAAGCTACTTCATTATTATTAAGTGGGACATACATTTCATAGGATGAAAATTTAACAGGCACATTTAATAAAGGCTGATATATTAAAGTTAGCAACAACATTAAAAATACTACTATAGCTATAATAATACTTACTACAATTATTACGATAATTCAAGTTCCAGAAAATAAAAATCATCATACAGATCATAAAACAGACCATAATATAGATATTAACCACCAAGCTATATTCCATAGTTTAGCTCATATTCTACCACCATATTTAACTGTTTTCATACCTGTTTTAGCAATAAATTTTCAAGTTTTATATGATTTTTTAGCAATTTTTATTGCTTTTTTAGATGCTACTAATGTGTCTAATGCTTTATTTTTATATCAAAAAACAGCTCATATAGACAAATATGCACCAAAAGGATGAGCTTTATTATTAATGATAGAATTTAATGCTTGTTTTACTTTATTTTGTAATGCTATATCTGATGTTATAGCATAATAATCTTCTTGTGATACTTGTATTCAATATCTTTGAAAAAGGTTATTAAAGTTTTCATAGTTATTTGTATAATAAGAAAATTTATCTTTAAAATCTTGTAATAATTTATAAAGAGTATCTGTATCTAGTGTAACTAATTTTTCTAGTATTTTATCATACATTTAGTTTAATTGAAAATTAAAATTTAGACTTAAATCATATACTATAAAAATATAATT
>JALUWO010000359.1 GCA_027019405.1 Candidatus Altimarinota bacterium
TTATAATATAACTAATAAGTATTTAATTAAAAAAAATAGACTAATTTTAAGTCTATTTTCAATCTATTTTTTTTATATTTTTATTTTATTAAAAAGGAATTCTATCATTTGATTTTTCTTCTTCAAAATTTTTTTTTAACATATCTATTTTATATTTATTTTCTACAATTTTTTTTCAATTATCATTATAAAATTCTATAATTATTTCTTCTATATTATTTTTTATAAATAATTTTTCATAATTTTTTAATACATTCTTATAATAAAAAGTTGCAAATATATCATTTTCATCTCTTCAATATGTATGTTCATGAAAAATATTTGAAAACTCTTCATATCTATCTTCATTATTTAATTTTATTTCCTTTAATTTATAATAACTATTGTCAAATAAAGCATCTAACACTTCATAATAAACTTCTTCAACATAATTTTTACAATCACTATCTAAACAAACAATATTATCTGCTAAAAAATCTTCTATTATTTTTTTATCTGCTATTAAATATATTGTTCATTTTCATTTAATTTTAATTTCATGTTGTTTATATCATTTTTCTAATAATTCTTTTATTTTTTTATCATTATTTTTTTCTCATTTAAAAGGAAGTTTTAAGGTATTTGAAAGATATCCTTTTTTATCAGTATAAACAAATTCAAATTTGTATTTTTCAAGCAATTCACTTATAAGTTCATTAAAAACAAAATCTCTATAATTTTTGTCTTCTTTATAAACAACTTTTAAAATATTTTTCATTTAATTATCATTTTTTATAAAATAAAAGTAATATTATTATACTTTTAAATGTTTTTAATTATATATAATTTTCATCTATAAATAATTTTTGTGTTCTAGTATCAAATATATGAACTTTTTTATCCTTATCCCAAAATACAAAAGGTTTTATTTCATTTATATTGTCATTATCTATCCAATTTAAATCATACTCATCATAATCTATTTCTAATATTTTTTTTCAATTACTGTCTATTATAAAGAAAGGTAATCATTTTTTTCTTACTCACACTAAGGCATAACCATTATAAAAATGTGTAAAAGCATCTAAATCTTCTTCTAATAGTAAATTTCCATTTTGATCTATATAATTAGAAGGTGGTCAATCAGTTCCATTAAATACAGGCATTAGTCAATCATTTATATAAAAAGGTGTCCATTTTTCTAATAAATATTTTTCATCTCAAATATTTATTAAATATCAGTTATCATCATTTTCAATTTTATCAAACCATTTTTTAAATAAAGTATTATTTTTATCTATTCCAATATTATATTTTCAATTTTTTTCTATAATTTTAAGTTTTTTAACTAAATCGTCATTTTTATTTATTTTTTTCCAATTTATTACTGTCATATTTATATTTTTTTAATTAAATAAAAAATTTTTTATTTTTAAAAACTTATCAGTTGTTGATAAGTTATATTTTTTTATTACATTCTTATATATATTATAATATACTTTTATTATATTTTATGTTTTTATTTAAAGATAATTTTTAAATTTTTCATAATTTTCATATATTTGTGTTTCTAAGAAATTTACTGCTTCATCTGATATATTATATATATCTTTTAGTAATTGTCTATTATCATTTAATATTTTAATTTGTTCATCTTTTTTAAATTTTTTTAGAAAAAATTGTTTTCAACTTAAATAATGTAATAGCATATTATATAATAAACTAATTTCATGTGATATATAATAATTTTTATTTCTATATTCAATTAACATTTGACTATAAAACACATCATCATTGTTTGAAAAATAACTTCATCTTACATCTTTTTCATACATTTTTAAAAGTTCATAACTTGAAAGATATATTTTATCTCATACAACTTCATATCTTTCTAAATTTATAAGTCATCATAAACCCATAGTTATTTTACTTTTTATTTCTTTTATATTATTACTTACACTTTCTATTCTTTTTAAGTTTTGAAAAACACTATTAGCATGATTTGAAGCAATTACTGCTGGTCAAACATAAATTGTATCTAAAAATCTTTCATATTCAGTTTTATTTTTTATCTCTGATATATAAATTATACTTGGATTTGATTGTAAAGATGTATCTACTAATTTTATATAACTTTCATTAGCTATTTGACTATTTTTACTATCAACTTCATTTTGATTAAAAAATAGATTTAAATCTTTATCAAAAAAATATTCTATTGGTTTTTCAATAGTAAAGACACTTCCACCTTCATAATTTTCTAATAAATTTTTTATTTTTATGTTATCTAAAAATTCTCATACAACTTTTTCTAATATTTCTATTTCTTTTTTATCTAAATAATCTTGTATAATTTGTGTAATATTATTTTTTGTGATTTTTATTTCAATTTTTTTTTCTTTTAACATTTTTTTTAGAACTTTTTTTAATTGTTTTTCAACTATTTTCTCATAATTATAATCATTTATCATATTTAACAAAGATAATATGAAAGTTGTTTTTCAACTTCAAGTTCTTCAACTAATTAGTAAAGTTTTATTATAATTTTGTAATAAAACAGTATTAACAAAATTAAATAATACTTGATCTACTCTATAAATTTCATAGAAATCAAATGTAAATCATAATTTTCTTATAGTGAATTTTTCTCATACTCTTGCTATTCTAAAAAATACATTATTTTTCCATTTTACACTATAAGAAAATTTTTCTTGATAAAATTTACTATTTTTAAAATCTTTTATAAAGTTATCATTAAATAAAACTTTTTTATATATTTTTCATTTTTTTGCTAAATTTATATAGTCATTATTTTCATCATTAAATTTTATAAAAATATCTTCAAAATTATAATTATCAAAAAGTTCATTAACACTTTCAATTACATTTTTTTCATCTATTTCAATCATTTTTATTTTTTTTAATATTTAAATTTCTTATAATATTATAATATATTTTTATATTATAAAAATCTAAAATAAATTTCAATTTTTTTTATAGTTCAATTTTTATATATTAAATTAGCATTAAAACCTAATTCTTTTATGTTTTTATTATATTTAATAATATAAATTATATTTTTTATTCAATTTTTTAAATAGTTATTTATATCTATTATTAAATTTTTTGTAAAATCATCTAATTTCATTATAAATATTTTTTGAAATTTATAAATTAAATATTACTAAATCTAAATCTCAATATTCACTTGCTTCTTTTTGAACTTGTTCTACTGTTTTATATACATCTGTTTTTTCTGCTCAATGTGATAATTTTGTTCTCATATTATATTTTCATAATTTAATATCATAATCAAAAACAATTTCATCTACTATTACTCTATCAAATATTATATAATGTTTATAAGTTAAAATATATTCTTCTAATTTAGTACCATATTGTATGTGTTTAAATGTTTTTTTTACTATCTTAAAATTTTTATTAAATTTACATTTTTCTAACTCTTTTTTTGTTTGTTCCGTCATTTCTTTATTATAAAATGATAATTCTTGTTTTAAAATTTTTGCTAATATTTTCATAATTTTTTTAATTATTAAATAAAATAAATTATTATTTATATTCTTTTTATTTCTATTTTTTATACTATTTTAATAAATAATTTATATTTTTTCAATTTTTCATGTTTCTACATTGAAAAAATATAAATTATTTTCTTTTTTATTATAAAATATAATTGGTCTCTTTCTATCAGCAAATCATTCTGCTAAAATATTTATTTTAAAATCATCAAAAGACTTATTTGTTATTTGTTTTCAATTATTATTTTTAATAATAAATTTTCATTCTTTATTTAATCAAATATAATAATTATTGTCAATAGAAATTTTATTTCAATCTTTTAAAAAGTAAAAATAAAAGATATCATCTAAAGTTTTATTTGTTATTTCATTTCATTTATTATTTTTTTTAGTCATATTATTTTTTTTTATAATAAAATAAATTATTTTTCTATATTTTTTAATTTTTTTCAAATATATTTATATTGTCTGACTATTTCAATAGTCTCCTTATTATTATTGTTTTTAATTATGATTTCTAATTGTAAAATGTCTTTTTCTTTAAAATATACACAATTAAGTTCTATTTTTCAATCTTCATTTCAAAATAAATCTCATTTAATAATTTCTATTATATCATTTATATTATTAAATAATAATTGAATAGTTTCCATATCATTATTATTTATATATAATGTTTCAGCATAATATCATGGTTTAAATTTTATATTTTCTTTTTTAAGTGTTTTTTTTATAATATTTTTTATTTTTTCTTTTGACATTTTTTTATAATTAAATAATTAAAATAATGTTAATATTCTTTTTTATAAATAAATTTTATTAGTTTATTTTTTAATCATTTTTGTTTTAAATATTTTTCTATTTCTTTTTGAACTTCTAATACAATGTTATTTAATTTATAATTTTTATCATTTAATATAATTATTTTATCAACTTTTTCTATATAATTTTTAAATCATTTTACAAAATTATCTTCTTCAAATATTTTATTTCTTATTTCATTAGTTATTTTATCTTCTTTTCATAATAAATATATACTATAAACATATAATTGTATTAAATTAAAACTATATATTGTTCATTTTTTAATAGAATAATTTAATATGTAATAAAAGTTTTCTATATCTTTCCTTATTTCTTTAATATTTCTATTATCTTTTTTTAATTTTTGTTCAATTCAATTATTTTCATTTATTCACATAATCAAGTTTTTTTCTTTCATCTTTTTTATAATTTCATTAGTATAATCTTTTCTATTTTGTTCATTACTTCAAACAATTATAACTATTAAATCATATTTTATTAAATTTTTCATCTTTTTTTATATTATTTAATTAAATAAATTATATTTTTATTATACTTTATTTAAGTTTTTTTAATTCTTAAATAATTATATATTTAATAAGTATTCAAACTTATATAATTTAATAAGTATTTATATTTTTTTATTGTAATATAGTATTTTATATTAAACAAACATTTTTGTTTAAATTTAAACTTTTTTAGATAGAACTATCAAGGTTTTAATAATATTATTTACTAATAATTATTTTATATTATTAAATACAAGATTATTATTTTTTATTTTTTCATATAAAGTATCAACTAAATCTTTTTTAAATCATTCTTTTTGTTGTTTTAAATCTTCTTTAAAGAATCAACTATATTCTCAATTAAAACTCATTTTTCATAATATAAATAAAGATAGATATTTATAATTAAAATAATTTTCAATTCACATATATTTATAAAATGTGTTTGCTAATTTAGCACTAAAAACATTTTCTTCAAAATCTTCTTCTAATGATAGAAATACTTCTTTTCAATTTGGTAACATTGTTGTTTTTCATTCTTCTGAAAAAAATCTTTTAATAGCTGTTTTATCAACCATTTCATTTACAATTCCTATTGTTTTTCAAAAATCATCTAAATTTTCAGTATATAAAATATATTTTTCATTAGCAAACATTTCTTCTATTTTTTGTTGAAATTGTTGTTTATTTTGTTCTGGTATTTTTTCTAAAACTAAATCATATAAATTTTTTATATTTGTATATTTTATTTCTTCTTCCTTTGTATATTTTTTATCTAATTTTAATAATAAATTTTTAAATTCTTTTTCAATTTTTCAATTTAAAGTTTGTTCATATATATATTTCCATTTATTTTCATATTCAGTGAATTTATTTGTATCTTTATTAAATAAATTTAATGTATTATAATAATAGTGCATAAATTTGTTTTTTGTTAATAAATCATCTAATCTATTTGTTAATAATCATCATTGTTTATTTTTAATAATATCTCTTACCATATGTTGTGTAATAATCATATTTGTTCAATTTAAATAATTTATAACAGCTATTTTATTTTGTTTTGCTACTTCATTTAAATATTGTATTACTGCCATTACACTTCACTTATGTAAAGTAGTAAATGCTTGTGTAAGTCAAACTAAATCATATAATTGACTCATAGTATAAGGATCTTTTGTTTCTCAAATCACAGTCATTTGTGGATTTTGTGTTTTAGAAGCAATAATTAAATCTGTTAATTGTTCAGGTTTTTCTACATTATAAGATACTTGATGAAAGTCTCTAAATAAATGTTCAATTGGTGCTTCAAAAAATAATACTTTTTTTCTAATCTTTTTGTTATTATAATAATAATTAAAATAATCTATTGTTAGAGATTTTAAAAGACTAGATTTACCATGTCATGTAGTTCAACTTACAATTACAGCACCTGTTTTATTA
The DNA here is from genome assembly GCA_027019405.1 of Candidatus Altimarinota bacterium. Classification (GTDB taxonomy): domain Bacteria; phylum Patescibacteriota; class Gracilibacteria; order BD1-5; family UBA6164; genus JALUWO01. The sequence goes on from JALUWO010000359.1 coordinate 6,275, forward strand.
TTATATAATCATTTTACTTTTTTAATATCATCTTTATAATTTAGAAAACTTTCTAATGGAAAAAAAGCTGTTTTTTTTCAAGCATCATATATCTTTTCAATTTCTTCTTCAATTTCTTGTATTTTTACCAATTCTAAATCATCTTCTTTTAATAATAATTTCATATCAAATCAAAAATTTCTAATAAAGTCTTTATTTTCAAATCATTCACCCATTTTTCTTATAGATATAGCAAAACTATCATTTCTTAATATAACAGATATTCTAAATCTAATACCATTAGCAAGACTAATATCTCTTAATGTTGTCATACCATTTAATTCTACTCATAATATTCTTAAATCATCTAAAACATTTTCATAACTTAAACTATATCATCTTTCTATTATTTTATATCAGTCTCATTGTTGAACTTGAGCAAATCAACTCATAACTCTTCAATTATCTAAACTCAAATACATATCATAATCTCATATTTTTAATCATCAAGCTATTACAGTAAGAAAATATCTTTTTAAAGATATAATTTTTATACTATCTAACTCTCTTATGTTATTTTTTTGTAATGTATAGATATATTCTTTTACATTTTTAAAAGATTCTTTATCATCTACAAAATATATTTTTTTTATTTTAATTTCTTTATTTTTTAAGAGCTCGTAAGTTTTAACTAAAAAACTATTTAAATTGTCAAGTGATAATCATGCTGAAAAATATATTTTTAAGTCTCAATCTGCTTCATCATAAATATAAAAAGCATTACCTTCTATTCAAAAGTTTTTTCATCTTACATTCTTTTTAAAATCACTTACAGATATATTTAATAGTATTTCTGTTTTTGAAATTATATTATCTTTTATTAAAGAATAACTAAAATATTTATCTAATATTTCTTTTCCATAATTATAATTTTCTAAATTTCATAAAAATCAAGTAAGTGATTCTAAGATAATATCAACATACAAATTTCACAGCTTAATATTCTCATTTATTTTATTTAATAAATTTTCATAAAGATTATTAAGTTTGAAATATATTGTTTTTTTTAAAATATTAGCTATTTTAAATATCTTATAGTTCAAAAAAAAGCTTTCACCATAAAATACATATAATACACTATATTTTAAGCTTATTTCATCTAAGATTTTTAAAAACGCTTTTTTTATAATTTTATTTTCTGTTTTCAAAATTTTTCTTTTTATTTCTTTTAATTCTAAAATCAAGTCTTTTTTTATATTATCTTCTATTTTTAAATTTTTAACATTATCTATATATATATTTATTTCTTTATTTATATCTAATAAATTATAATTATTATCATTATATACAATAGATTTCTTATTTTTTTTAAACATATTACATTTTTAATTATAAATATAAATTATATTATATATATGATTATAATATATTTATAAATTTTATTTTCTCTTCTCTATAATAAATAACAATAATATATATTTAGTAGATTCTTATATAAGTAATGTTTGGACAGTTTAATAAATAATTAAGTTTTCAATATTTAAATTTTAAAAATTATAAGAATATAATAAAAATATTTATCATTTATTAAAATGAACAAAACAAAAAATTTCTTGCTGTTTTTAATAGCAAGTTATATACTTCTTTTTATATAATATTGAAGTGAAAATTAAATATTAGACGGACCATATTAAATTTTGTTCATTTATATGTGATTCAATTAGAAATTCTTCATATCAACTTCATAAAATAGTTCATAAATTTCATAATATATCATTTAATTCTTCAACAGCATCATTATTATCTTCAAGTTCTAGTTTTTCAATAAAATATTTAATATATCAAACAGTATATACCATACAAAACCATCTATTGCCTTC
>JALUWO010000360.1 GCA_027019405.1 Candidatus Altimarinota bacterium
ATTAAAACTAATATAAATTCTATATTTAAGAATTTATTAGATATGGATAAAAGTGTTAAATTAGAATTAGATAAAATAAAAGATTTTTCTAATTTGTATATTGCTAAAGAAGAAGTTAATGTAGAGATGGAAAATAATGTAAGTGAAGTAAATGATGGGAATAAAAAATGAAAAAATAAAAAACCATTTAAAAAATTGGAATTAAATAAGTATGTACCTAAACAAATTATCTTTATAATGAATTTAGCTAATAATTATATTTTAGCAAAACAAGAGATTTGAGGTTTTTATGTAGAAGAATTGCAATATAATATAATATTAAAAGACAAATTATTAAAAGATATACAATTTTTTTCTAATAATAGTATTTTATTTTTAGAAGATGATAATGAAGTTATAAAAATTCTTGATGAGTTTTTCGTTGGGAAAGAGTTAAATTTAGATGAATTACTTATAAAGGCTGATTGAGATGATAAAGTATATAAAAATTTTTATAAAGGAATAAGAAGGAATAAAGATCTTAAAAATGAGTTCATAAATAAATTTGGAAAAGAATATGAAAAATTTATTAAGAATGTTTTATTATATAAGAAATATGATAAAATTATTGAATTAAGGAAACTTAAGGAAAATGAAAAAAAGACAAAAACAAAAAATAAAATTAAATTATCTCTAATAGATAAAGAGTTATTAGAATTATTAGAAACAAAATTTAAAGAAAATGAACAAATATTATGATTATGATATTTTATGATGCAAAATATATGATTATATGAATATAAAGTTAATTATTTACTTGATACAGTATTAGATTATTTCAAAATAGATAAATTTATGTATGCATTCTTTCTAAATACATATAAACTATCTTATATAGACAATTTTTATGTATTTTTATTAAAAATAATATTTTATAATTTGTCTGATAATGTATTTAGTTTAAAATTAATATCACATAGTAATTTAAGAAAAATTTTTACATCTAATCTTAAAAAGACATTATGAATAGATAATACTGAAATATTGTCTGAAAATTTATTTTTCTTATATAATCAAGTAGCAGAATTTCTATATAAATATTTCTTTTTATATATTGAATACAAAAAATGAGAAATAGATTATGAAAAATATAAAACAAAGGTTATAGAAATACAAAAAGAAGTGCATTCATATTCAGAAGAAGTTAAAAAATATATCAAAATGTCTATTACATATTTATTAACATATTTTGAAAAAAATACTAAATCAGAGAATATAGATAATCTATATATATTATTTATGAACTCAATCATAGAAGAATTTGAGAAATATAAAGATAATTGGTTTGATATATCAGAATTATTATCGCATTTATTAACCTTTGTGGATATTAAAGAACAAGAAATAGATGATAATATAAAAAATGTATCTACATTGTTATCTAATATTGATATATTAGAAAAAGTAGATGTTTTCAAATTATTACATTTATTAATTACAGAAGATGTAACAATTACTAAGTCAGATGAATTTTTTGTAGTATGATTTGAAGAATATGCTTTTGTAATTTTACAAAAACAAGAAATGTGAATTTTAAACTCAGCCATATTAACATTAGAAAGTGATTTTAAAAATAAGGAGCATGTATTTGTGTGGACAAATTCAGAAGTGTTTTCTTTCTTATATCAAAAGATATTACTAAAATTAAATTTAGTATGAGTAAGTGTAACTACAAGAGATTTATTATCATGGTTATATTATAACAATGAAATATCAGATTTAGATATTTATGGTACTTCTACAACTTCAAGTAGTAGAATAAAAGTTAGAACTAATGGTACATATCAATTATTAAAAAGATATGATGGTAATCAGGAAAAAATGTTGTTCTCATTCAGTGATTTGGAAAATTTTATTAATGATTTGTTTATGTTGTGAGGTACAATTTGAGATCAATCAGTAGAAGATACTGCAATTAAAATTTGATGAGTTAAATTCAGAATTGGTATAATGAAAGATTGAGATAATTTGTCATTATCAGCCAGAAAGATTTCTTCTACTGCTCATAAATTTAGTATATATAAATGAGATCAATTATTACAAGTTTTAAGAGATAATTTTGGGTTTGAACCAATAGTAAACAAATTATATTATGAAAAAGATCAAGTTACACTTGATATGTCTTACTCAAAAGAAGATGTAAAAGTTTTATTAGATAGAGCTACTTCAGATAGATGAGTATTTATGATTATTTGAAAAACAAGGTCAGGTAAATCTACATCTTTAAGAAATTTCTTAGATTATTTATTTGAAACATGATTAGAAAAATGAGAAGTAAAAAAAATAGTTACACTAGAAGATCCTATTGAGTTTTCTAATCCTAACTGGAACCAAATTGAAGTACCTGCTGAAGCAGGTGCATTAGAAGATGCAGTTAATAAATGATTAAAGAGACAAGACCCTGATATTGTAGTAGTATGAGAAACAAGATCAGCAAGTACTTTACCATGAGTATTGACAGTTGCAAACAACTCCGCTACATTTACTACAATGCATATTACAAATCCTATTGATTGATTATTTACATTAAAAGATTTTGCTAAAGCTAATGGTAATACATTAATGGATGTAGTGAATGTATTAAATGTTATTGTATCACAAAAATTAGTTAATAAAATTCATAAAGAAAAAGTTGCAAAAGTTATGAAAAAGGTGGGTATTGATTATGACAGATTGAAAATAGAATGAATAACATTATTTAAAAATAGAGTAGAAATAGAGAGTTATTTAGAGCAATTATGAGTATTGTGGTTGGTTCCCGTAACAAGAGAACCATATCATGTATTAATGGATAAATATAATAAGTGAGAATTAGATAAAGAAAAACTTGAATATGTAGAAGGTTATTTATATTATTGTAAGAAAACATTTGATTTATTTAATGAACAATGATACCTTATAAAGGAAGTCCATAAAAAATATACAAGACCACAATTATACTATGATTATGTGGATAGGTGATTTATTGATGCTAATATGGAGCTAATTTTAAGAATGGATGATAAAAATTCACCAATTAAAGAACTTAAACAAAGATTTGTAGATACATTTTCATTAAAAGAAGAAAAAGCATTACAAGATTACTTTATAGGTGAGTTACCATACTTTGATGGTTTGAATATATTAGATGTAGCTTATTATATCTATATTCTTAAAAAACTTTATATTTTAAATAAAGAAACAGATGGATAATATATCATCAGAAAAACAAGAAAGTAAATTAATAACATGAGTTAAAACTGGAGCTAATTTTGTTAAAAACACTTATTTATTTGGAACTGCAGAAATAGGACATTTTATATGAACAGAATTAAAGGTAGAAAAAATCACTTTTATATTACATATACTTATATTTATATTTCTAATATTATCATTTGGATGGATATTATTTGCTGTACTTACATCTTTTATATTAGGAAGCTATATCCAAATGGTATTTCAAATAATATGAGTATATTTTTATAAAAAATATATTGTAGATAAATACTTCTATTTTATAAAGGAACAACAAAACAAAGTTTAATAGTTTAATATTTTATATTGATTATATTATAATATTATTATGAGGATAATTACATTATTACTTGCTATATTTTGAATTATTATTTCAGGAATACTTTCTGTTTATGTTTTTTCATTTGTTAATTATGTAAATGGAAAAGCTCCTATTTATAATGATGTAAAAGTATTTAAAAAACTTAATTCTGCATTAGAATGAAAGAATTATTTACAAAGAAATAATAAAATTTACATAGTGAGTAATTATATTATTACACCTAAAACAAAAATATCAGGTGTTGTAGAAATTAATTGAGAAAATAAGAAATTTTCTAATTTAACTCTTGATAAATTAAAACAATATAATAATATTGGTAAAATATATATTACTCAAGTATGAGGTATTACACTAAATTGATCTATTATATTACAATGATATAAATGATGAACACTCATACATTGAGATGTAGTAGAAAAGAATAAATGAGATAAAAATAGTAAAAATAGTAAAAATAGTAAAAATAGTAAAAATAGTAAATAATTAAACTTTATTTATTTGTAATTAAATAATTATGATAACAAAAAATACTATCAGTAAAATAATAAATTCATTATGAATTAATGCTCCAACCTTTTTTCTATATCTTAAAAAGAAAGAAGGGAAGATTATATCATTACAAGTTAAACAACTTAGAAATATTATTATAAATAATGAATATACATTAGATGAATTTGAAAAAATTACTTCTTTGAAAAAAGAAGATTTAAGTAATCTATTTTGATTAAATAGTTGAATAAAAATATATCAAGATTATATTTTATATATAACAGAAGAAACAATTAAAGTTGTTAAAAGAGAAAATAACTGGTTTATACAAAGTATATATAAGCAGGGAACAAAAGATATTATTGAGTATTTTAATCTTTTTGGAATTAATATTATTACAGGAGACTATACATATGAAGCACTAGCAGATATTATTGATTTAATATGAGATCATAGTTTAATTACTGCACTTTACAATTACAAAAAGAACAAACCTTTATATGATGATATAGAAAATACATCTGATTTATGATTAATAGAAGCACAATATAAGAAAGTAAAAGATGATTACCAAGATATTATAAATAAATTTAAGTTAATTTATAATAATATAGAAGGTTTAGAATGGGAAGAATTAAATTTAAATAATGAAAAAATTATTCTTGATAAAACTGCAGTTGATATAGCAAGAGAGGCTAATTTATGAGTATATACTACTGATGGTTTATTAAAAGCTAAACATATAAATTATAATAGTTTAATATTACACAGTTGAGATATATTATGATATATTAATAATGTGAGAGATATATTAAATGATAGTATTTTTAAAAAGGCTAATATAATAAATATTAAAAGTATAGATTTTGTAAAAAAATGGTATGTAATTGATATTTATCAGTATAAGACAGATATTGACGAATATACTTTACTTTATAGTAATAAAGAAGCATTAGTTTGACTAATAGAAGAAAAATTAGCAAAACAAATTCATGGTGATAATAGAATTAAATCACAATGGAATGCACTTAAAAAAACTCTAGCTGAATAAGTTGGAGTTTGTTTAAGGGGGTAGTTTCAGTTGGTTAAAACATCGGTCTCCGAAGCCGAAGATCCCAGGTTCAAGTCCTGGCTCCCTTGTATTTGTTATTATAATCTTAATATTAAAATATCTAAAAAACATGAGTTATTTAAACTTATGTTTTTTATTTAAAATGATTTTAAAAAAACTCTTGATTTTTGTTTTATATCTTTAAAACTAATATTAGCTTTAATAAAGACTATTGATAATGTTTCACTAATTTAATGGTAACTTAACAATAATCTGTAAACCAAACCAATATTGTATCAGTTGTTATATGTGACATTATCACTTTATTAAAGCTTTATCAGACCAAACCTGTTTTAGCACACAAAGTGTGATGGAACATTTGTAGCACTACTTGGGAAGAGACCTGAACCACCTCTTTCCAACTTAAAAGAAGGCTTGAACTACCTTTTTTTAGAGAGAGGAATTGTAGTAGCTTCCTCTCTTTTTTTATTTTAAATTTTAATAGTTTATAAAAAAAGAGGATTTTTAGAATATTAAAACTATGATATAATTATGATTTATATACTATCTTATATATTGGAAAATAAAAAAAATTATTATATGATATTAAATATAGTAAATAATATATGAAATATAATTAAGGTTAAAAGTATTGATTGAGTAGAAGTAAATATTAGTATTAAGAAAACAGAATTAGAGGAATTAGTAGAAAAAAGTAATAAATATTTAATTATAGATGAAGAAATTACGGAAAAACAAATTAAAAAAATGTTTAGATTATTGTTAATACAAAAAATAAGATTAGATAATAAAGAAGCTATTATTTCAATGATTTCTGATGGGAGTAAAGTGAATAATAGTTTTAATGAAAAAGAAATTGAAAATACTGTAAATAATACTAAAATAAGTGAAGATCCAAAATATTTAGAAAAGTTATTTAAACCTTGTTCTCCTAGACTAAGATGAGTATTACTTAAAGTGTTTTATGAACTTAACTTGTAATTATGATAAAAATAAAGAATTCTTTATCTTGAACATTTAATTTTTTACAAAAGCTTTTATTTACAGACAAAATCAATTTTGATAACAATAATTTTTTTAATACTAAAAACTATTATGATATTACATCTTTAATAAGAGATACAAAAGAAATGTATACCAATGGGAAATATTTTATCTTTAATAAAGAAAAATTTTATTTTTCACCTTATCAATTAAATGATGATCTAAATAATATTAATAAAAATGTTAATAATAAAAAAATTAAAGACATTATAGAAGATACAACATTATTATCACAGATAAGTAAAGAATATTATAAATACTTTATTCATGTAAATGATAATAAAACTTTTATACAAGATAATAACTTATCACAATTATTATCTAATAATCTATTTTGACTGAATTTTACTAAAGCAAGATGAAATATTTTTGATTTCGATGTTAGTGGTAAAAAAATGAAAATGTTTGCATATTCAGTCCCTATTGATAAAATTTTATTATTTGAAAACTATTTAGATCTACCTAATATAAAATTATTAGAAACAAATATTTATAATCCTGAAGTATTTACATTAGAGAGTTTATTATATTTTTATGAAAAATCAAAATCTGTTTTCTTAGATGAAAGGATTAAATTAATAAATTATATCAAATCTATATGAATTAATTTAGACAATTTTGCAATTAATATTAAAAATGATGATTATTTTACTAATAAAGTTAGGAGGATTACAAATAATGATATATTTTATAAATACTTTTTACTTTTATATAAAAATATAGGTGTTTTAGGTAATATTAATATAGATGTATATGTGTTTGCAGAAGATAAAGGGAAAACAATAAATATAGTAGAACCATTCCTTTATAATTGAAAACTTGATTTTAGACCATATATGAAAAATGGTAGAATTATAGATAATACAGAAATGGTATATATTAATTATATTAATAGATATAATGAAAGACTATCACAAACAACTTATACTCATAGTTTGTGGTTTAATTATAAATGATTATGAGAAAATATACATTTCTATACATTTGAGCAGATAAATAAAATATTTAGTTATTTATGAATTAATGATGTTAAGTAATAATATACAAAATATAATTGATACAACACCTCCATGATTAGAAAATTATCCTAGTTATATTAAAATAGCAGTTAATTATAGTTCTATTGGACTAGGTTATACTATATTTATGACTATAATGATAAATATATTTTTAATATGAATTATCTTTAATTTAAAAACAGAATATACATGGCAAAAAAATGCCTTTGTTTTGTTATTATTTGCTATAAATATCTTTTATTTTATACATTTTTATACAACATTCTTAACACTATTAAGTTTATTCATTTTGTTGATTATAATATCATCTTGGAAATTTATAAAGAATATTTATCAAGATTATATGCTTCAAAGAGTACAAGATATTAAATTTAAAAATTTAACCAAAAGACAAACAAAGAAATCTAAGAAAATAACAATACAAGAAGCATTTGAAACAAATATTACATTATGAATACAATTATTGTTGGAGCACATAGAGAAAGAATATTGACCATTATGAGTTATTTATTTATGGTTATTAATTACAATAATATTAAATATAATAATATTGTTTGCATATATTTACATAATGTATGGAAGTGCTTATTTTATCAAATAAACAAAAATAGATGAGAGATATAAAAAATGTTAATAAAATTTCTTTCTTTCAACCATGATGATATCAGATTATTACTAGTTCTACCAGTACAATTATTAATGTATTTATATTATGACTAGTGTTTATAAATGTATATATACAATATAAAGCTATGAATTATGGTATTAATATTTCTGACTTAATTAAATTAATAACTACTCCATGGATAATAATAACAATTATATTGTATGTAATATATAGAAAAGTTG
>JALUWO010000361.1 GCA_027019405.1 Candidatus Altimarinota bacterium
AAAGGAAAAAATATATATTGAAGCTCTCAAGAGTGCTTATCAAAAAGTTGAAGAATTACAGGTTGCTTAGTATTGTAGCACTTTTAGAAATTTTGAAATTCTTTTTATCGTAACATCAGTTATTTAGAAGGTCTTGAAAGCTTCAATAGTAAACTCTTTAATGCACTTGATAAGATTATTCATGAGGATATTCCCTCTTTAAATAAAATTGGCTACTCTCATATTTCTATTTTTGAGAAGCTTATCTATTTTGTGGTGTCTGCTAATAAACCATTTAGTGTAAATGTTGCAGCACTTGCAAGAGAGTTTGGAGTGAGTGAGCCAACACTTTATACTTACCTAAGCATATTAGATAAAACAGCTATATTTAAATCAATGCGAAAAGCTTCTAATAAAGTATCGAAAAAGCCTCAAAAGATTCTTTTTGCAAATAGCAATATACTATATGCTTATGCTGATAAAATTAATTTAGAACTTGATATTGGAACTATTAGAGAGACTTTCTTTGTGAATTGCTTTGAAAATATCTTTTATAATGATATTGGAGACTTTAAAGTAGATAAGTATATCTTTGAAATAGGTGGAAAAAATAAAACTTTCTCACAAATAAAAGATAAGAAGAATAGTTTTTTAGCTATAGATATTGATTTTTCATCAAATAACAATAGGATACCTCTATGGTTATTTTCATTCATAAAATAGTTTTAATACTTAGTATTTAGACTAAATAGCATAGAAAGCAAAACTTGAGAATTTTATTATTTTAAATATAAAATTATTCAATATATTTAAAGCTAAATATAGAATGAAACAACTACTATTTGACAAATTAATAGTATATTGTACTATACTGTAGTATAATAATTAAATAAATTAATCTATTGGATAAAACATGGAAGAGATACTCTACAAATCAAACCCTTGGTGGGAAGACAAATACACTTTTAATGGAATTAGCAGAAACAAATATCTTCAAAAACTCGAAGATTTTCTCAACAATAAAGATATTATCTTTTTAACAGGTCTTAGACGGATAGGAAAAACTTCAATCCTTAAAAATTTTATCTCATTATTGATAAATGAAAAAAGTATTGAACCTAAACACATTTTCTATATTACATTAGATTTAATAGCATTGAGCGATATGACAATTAGTGAAATAATAAAAGAGTATAAAAAACTTCACAAACTCCCTTCAAGCCAAAAACTCTATATTTTTTTAGATGAAGTAACCTCTAAGGAGAATTATCAACAAGAGTTAAAAAATATATATGACACAGAAGATATTAAAATCTATGCTTCAAGTTCATCAGCATCTTTGTTAAAA
>JALUWO010000362.1 GCA_027019405.1 Candidatus Altimarinota bacterium
TCATTATTATTTAATTTTTCCTTGAGTTCATCAATTCTTCGTAACTCTTCATTTTTTCTAGTGGACATTTCTACTTTTATAATCTCATCGAGCTTTAGATTTTTATCTTGGCAATACTGTAAAATTAAATACTCTTGATTAATCTGATCTTGCTTATCAGTTGAAACTCTTGTGTACGCAATTATCATAATTTACCTCATTTCAAATAAAATATATGTGTTTGACTTTATTTGTAAAAGATTTACAAATAAAGTCGTTTGTTTTGTTATAAAATAAGTACAAATTAATCGTCCGATTTCTTTGTATTATCTGTATTATGTTTTACATGATGTAAGAGTAATGAGATTTTTTCACTGAAGTATGGTGTGTTATCATATTTAACGCCATACTTATCTAATTCACCATTTATTATTCCCAACAAATCATTTTCAGAGGGTAAATGAATATTTTTTTTATCTATTTCAAGTTGAGTTGTTAAAGAGAAAATTTTATCACTTATTAAAACGGTACGAAAAGAGTAACCAATTTTAGATTCGTTATAAAACTGCAGCATAGTTTTTGCTTCAGCCATTCCAATATATATTTTTTTATCGAATACACATTGAAGAGATTTTCTTACTGTATTATCCTCTTTTTTTTCAACACACTTAAAAAATTTATTTTCATCACCTTTTACAAGTCCTTTTTTAATAAAAGAATCTAGCATTGAAAAAAATTCTAGTACTGCTCTATAATTTTTTGCTATAAGGTTACCTTTAAATTTAACAAAGACATCTTTGATGTAAGGTTTATTCTTGAAATCCATAATAAATTGATACAATACAAAATCATCTTTACCTCCAAGTTTAATTTCTTGAACTGATATATTCGCTTCTAAATTATAATTTGCCATTTTAGCTCTCCTACGTTTGTTTATATATATTCATAATTTTCTAATTTATTCCAAGCTTTACATATTTCAGTATGTGAAATTTTGAATTTATGCTCACTCTCCAGATACTTAGAAATTTTACGAGAACCTATCTTTTTAGATTTTAAGAACTTGACAATACTCCAGTAATGTCTTAACGTGTTTCTCTTTCCTTGTTGCATAAATTTTGCATCAAACTTTTCTAATTGTATCATCGAAATATCTCTTAATTCATCAAAAGACAAATCTTCAAATTTTACTTTTGTTAACTTTTTATCAAGTGCATAATAATATTTTATAGATAGCAACATTGAAATGTATGATGAAATGTTAATTGATATAGAATCTTTTTTCATTTTTTCTTTACTTCTAAATAGTATTTCTCTGTGCATTGTACATATCCTTATCTGAATAGA
>JALUWO010000363.1 GCA_027019405.1 Candidatus Altimarinota bacterium
TCAATTTTATCAACAGCATTTAAACTATCAAAGTGTTTATTGTATTTTACTATTTTTTCTTTTGATTCAATGATGGTGTCTACTAAATTTATAAATGGTTCTTGTTTCTCTTTTGGTATTTTTGGGATTGGTAATTTTCCAACACCATTAGGAAAATATTCAAAACTTCCTCCACCCGTTTGTTTTCCAATACTTTTATATCTAAAATTCAAAACTTTAGAATTTAAAAGTGCCAATAAATATTTTAAATCAAAATTAGCATTTGTATCAAAAATGATTGTCATATTTGAAAATGCTAAATACTCATTTTTACAATCTAGTACAAAAGTATTTTCAAATGCTCTTCTACTGCAAAATATTTTATTATACTTATAAAGTTCCTTATGCATTGGGCGGCTATATCTCCACCATATTCTACCTTCATTTTTAACAGTTGCTCTATTTTCTAAAAACTCTTTATTTTCAAGCAAATGATTTTGTATTGAACTTGGCAAATCTTCAAAGTTTTCTATGTCTTCAAAATATAAAATATATGTTTCTTTACCCTCTATAAAATATCTTTTTATATTTTTACCCGTCACTCTTGGCTTTATAAATTCTTTTGGAAATTGATTTGGATACTCTTTAAATAAAAATACATTATCTGCCGCAGTTTCCATTCCTTTACCAATTTTAAAGATACTATCTAGCTTTGAATGGGAACTATCTATTTTTTCATTTATAGCACTTATTTTTTTCTCTACTAATGAAAAAACCATATCTTTTTTTAAACTTACTTCAAAATAGTTTTTTATATCAGAGATGATTTCATTAATTTCACTTACTTCATAATTTTTTTCTTTAAAGTTATAAGCCAAACATTCACTATCTTTTTTATTTTTATCAAATTTTATAATAGCAGAAGTTATGGAAGCATCTTCAAAAACCATATATTTTTCAAAATTTACAATTTTTGAAATAGGCGCATTATCTAATATATAATTTCTTAGTTTTACAGCTTTTGCAGAATGTAAAAAAGCATTTGAAGTTATAAAGCCCACTTTACTTTTTGTTATTTCTATAGCTTTTGCTATAAAATAAAAAAGTATATCACTTTTATCTTGCCAAATATGCGGAAATCTATTTTGTATCTCTTTTGCAACTTCAGATTTTGCACCTAAAGTTTGAATATTAAAATATGGAGGATTCCCAATAACACAATCAAATCCACCATTAGCCATTATCTCAGGAAAAAGCTCATTCCAATCAGTAGTAAGAGAGTTTGTGCTTTTGATGTTGCCCATAAGATTTGAAAGCGGTCTATCTCTTTTAGCAGTTTGTAGCCAT
>JALUWO010000364.1 GCA_027019405.1 Candidatus Altimarinota bacterium
GGATAACCCGGAAAACATCAAAAACGGCTCTACTTTGGCTGTTGATGATTTTAGTGATGTAAAGTTTGACTATATGCTCTCAAATCCTCCTTATGGGAAATCATGGTCAAGTGATTTGAAATATATCAAAGATGGTAAGGAGATTATAGACTCTCGTTTTATCGTGCGACTAGCAGATTATTGGGGAGCTGAAGAAGAAGTAGATGCTACACCAAGAAGTAGTGATGGGCAACTACTCTTTTTAATGGATATGGTCAAAAAAATGAAACCACTCTCTGCCAATCCAATAGGTTCTCGTATAGCATCTGTACATAATGGTAGCTCACTCTTTACAGGTGACGCAGGTGGTGGAGAGAGCAATATTCGTCGTTATATCATCGAAAATGATTTACTTGACTCTATCATCCAACTACCAAACAATCTTTTTTACAACACAGGCATTACAACATATATCTGGCTTTTATCAAACAACAAACCTGAGCATAGATCTGGTAAAGTGCAACTCATAGATACAAATGATCTGTATGCAAAACTACGCAAAAACCTTGGAGATAAAAACTGTGAACTAAAATCTCAACATATTTCAAAGATCATGGAAGTTTACAAAAGATTTGAGCAGACAGAAGAGGATGTCGATGGAAGAAAAATAGCTTCTAAAATCTTTGACAATAGTGACTTTGGGTATTATAAAGTAAATATGGAACGACCAAAAAGGCTAAAAGCACAATTTAGAGATGAGCTTATAGAGGGGCTTCGATTTGATAAAGCAATACAAGAGCCGATGCAATGGTGTTTTGAGAAGTATGGAGATGAATGTTATACGGATATCTTAAAATACAAAGAAGAGATAGAAGAGTACCTTGAACAGATTGAGCTAAAAACAAAACAGAAAAAAGCTCTTCTTTCACAAAACACTTGGACAAAACACAAAAAACTGTTAGAGATTGCTTACTTACTCAAAGAAAAAATAGGTACAGATGAGTATGATGATTTTAATAGCTTCAAAAAAGAGGTGGAAAAAGTCTTGAAAGAGGAAAAAATCAAACTAAGTGCAACTGAAAAAAACACCATCTTAAACGCAGTGAGCTGGTATGATGAGAGTGCAAAGAAGGTCATCAAAAAAGTAAGTAAAATCAGTGGTGAAAAGTTAGAAAAACTTCTGGATCATTTAGGTTGCACAGAAGAACAACTTGCAAATTATGGTTATTACAAAACAGACAAAGCAGATGAATATATAGAGTATGAAGCCCAAACAGATATAAGAGACAGCGAAAATATCCCTTTAGAAGATGATATTCAAAGCTACTTTTTAAAAGAGGTG
>JALUWO010000365.1 GCA_027019405.1 Candidatus Altimarinota bacterium
CACTAATTCTGATCACAGCTCCACCATTCCATTTTGCTCCACCGACCCAACATTCGCCGGATTTTTGAATATGCTCTATGACTTTGTTTGTTAGCTCATCAGTCTCACATGCAACCAGCACTTGATTGAAAACGACATCGTTTAGTATTTCAAACCCATTCTCTTTCAGCTCTAGGCTGAACTGAACCGCTCTTTCATGCAAGCCAAAAACCAACTCATCAATGCCAGATTTTCCCAAATACTTTAAAGTCGCCCATAGTTCGATAGCTCTGGCTCTCCTTGACATTTCTGGTGTAAATAACATACCGTCTTTATGTTCACTATAGACAATATAACTGCCAGAAGCTTGCAAAGCCTGGATAAGAGCTTCTTGATCACTGCAAAGTATGATCCCGTTATCATAAGGCGTATTAAGTGTTTTATGTCCATCAACAGACCAAGAGTTCGCTTTTTCTATTCCTTTAGTCAAATAGTTTAACTTTTCTGTTGCTCTAGTCCATAATCCAAAAGCACCGTCGATGTGAACCCATGCATTTGCCCTCTTTGCCTTATCGCAAATTTCATCAAAGGCATCAAATGCACCAGAGTTCACATTTCCAGCTTGTAATATTAAAATTGTACTTTCATCAAGTTTTGGGATTGAGGATACGATAATTCTACCTTGCTCATCAGTATCAACCCATTCTATGTTATTTATACCAAGACCCAATAAAGCAACTGCTCTAATAACTGTAGCATGAGCAGATTTTCCTGCCACTATTCTGATTTTTGGTGCACCATTGAGTCCTTTTTTATTTACATCCCAATTTTTATTTTTAAAAATACGGTATCTCGCCGCAGTCAAACCGCAAAAAGTGGCTATTGATGTACCGCTGACAAAACCTGCCACAGTTTGCTTCGGTAAAGCAAATAACTCTTTAAGCCACTTCTCAACTACTTCTTCTAATCTTGAAACAATAGGAGACATTACATAAAGTGCACCATTTTGATCCCAAGTATCAGATAACCAGCGAGTTGCAAGTGATACAGGTATAATCCCACCATTAACAAAACCGAAATAGCGTCCACTAATTTGAGAGACTGTTGCTGGGGCGCCATATCGGTGAAGTTGCTCTATTATGGAAAGTGCATTACCTGAAACTTCAGGCATTTCTTCTATAAACCTGTCAAGATTATCAATTGCCTCATCTGATGGAAAAACATTTCTATCAAAAGCTTTATCTAAGTATTCAATTGCATATTTCTTGGCATGTTCAAAAATTTGCTTCTTGTCAATTTCTTGGAACATCTTTTTTTGTATCTTTTCAACCATCACTCCT
>JALUWO010000366.1 GCA_027019405.1 Candidatus Altimarinota bacterium
TTCTTTGTATTTCATAACTTATTGTAAACATCTAAATTTTCATCATCCCAGATATTTTGTAAAGACACTTCTTGCATTTTTAAAAAACTTTCATCTTTTTGATTTAAAATATTTTTTCAAATTATAAATAACATTTCTTCAAGCTCTTTTTTCTGTTGCTCGTCTTTTACAGGCAAATCTATTGTTATATTCATTTTTTATTTTTAAAATCTAAAATTACTTATCTTATAAACTTTAAACACTATTTTTCAATATAAAGAATTGTCCCCGGGGACGACTTCCAAAAATCTACAAAAAAACCCAAACCGAAGTTTGAGTTAAAAATATAATTTTTTATAATTTAGTTCTGACTATTTTGTTACAGTTTCACTGTTTATTGGTAAACTTAACAAATCAGCATCTGTAAACCGTTCAGCTTTAGTAGTAACTGTTGTAGCGTTAGCAGCTTCATCAGACCAAACTACAGAATGTGTAGCATTAGCAGCAGCAACAGTTGTTATATTAGCAGCATCTACAGCAGCAGCTTTTTGATCTAATCTTACAGTAATACTATCATTTGTAGCAGCACCTTTAACACTTGTAGCAACTAATTTGAAATTTACTGTAGAACCAGCAGATATTTCATAACCATCAGCATAATTTCATGCAAATGTTATAGTTACTTTTTTAGCAGTATTATTTGCAGTATCTGCAGCAATTGTTACATCACTAGAAACAACTTTTGAACCGTTTATATATAATTCATAAGCACTTATAGCATTTGTAGCAACACCATTTATAGTTAAGTTAAGAACAAATTCTTTTATCTTAGCAGCACCAGCAGCATCTGCAGTAGCACTCCATAAGTAAATATCATTTGAACCATTACTTAATGTAGTAGTTGTTTGAGCATTATTAGCAAATGTTAACAATGTCTTCCTGAAATATATTTTATTTGCAGAAGCAGTATTAGTAATATTAGCAGCAAGTATTTCAACACCGTTAGACTTTGAAATAACTTTTGTTTTTTGTGTTCCCTTAGCAGAAGCAACAACAAATTTAACATTATTATTTGTCAAACTTAAGCTATTTATAGCATTTGTTTTAACTTTTACAATTAATGTAGTAGTTGTATCTTTTGGTAATTCTACAGGATTTGCAAAATTAAAATCAGCATAACCATTTGCTAAACTAGCAGTTCATAACTTATTACCATTTGTATCATATACATATACATTTGATACTAAACTATCAGAACCAGCACCAGATATATTATGTAACAATAATTCTTGTAATTGAGCATTATCATTTGTAGGCCTGAAATCAAAC
>JALUWO010000367.1 GCA_027019405.1 Candidatus Altimarinota bacterium
ATCAAACTCATATACAAAATATCCGTTTTCATATTCTTTTCTTATTTTTTTTAGAATTTTCAATAAATCTTTTATCTTTTCTTTTTTTATTTGATGCATTAGTTTGCCTTTTTTGTTTGAACTTTAATATTTTTTTATTTTAGTTTCACTACATAAGAATTACCATATCCAATTCCGGCTACAACAAAGCCTCCGTCATCTGTTTTTGTGATTGCCAAAGCACCATTCTTATAATTACTTCCGGTTAAGATTTTACTCCATATTTTATTTCCGTTGCTGTCAAACTTTATTACATAAGAATTAACATATCCTTTTCCAACTACAACAAAACCTCCGTCATGAGTTTTTGTGATTGCATTAGCTGTATCTTTATAATTACTTCCGGTTAAGATTTTACTCCATATTTTATTTCCGTTGCTGTCAAGTTTCATTACATAAGAATTATTCTCTCCATCTCCGGCTACAACAAAGCCTCCGTCATCTGTTTTTGCTATTGCATTAGCACCATTATTATAATTACTTCCGGTTAAGATTTTACTCCATATTTTATTTCCGTTGCTGTCAAACTTTATTACATAAGAATTAACATATCCATTTCCGGCTACAACAAAACCTCCGTCATGAGTTTTTGCTATTGCATTAGCACCATTATTATAATTACTTCCGGTTAAGATTTTACTCCATATTTTATTTCCGTTGCTGTCAAACTTTATTACATAAGAATTAACATATCCATTTCCGGCTACAACAAAGCCTCCGTCATCTGTTTTTGCTATTGCCCAAGCACCATACTTATAATTACTTCCGGTTAAGATTTTACTCCATATTTTATTTCCGTTGCTATCAAGCTTTATTACATAAGAATTATTATTTCCCCATTCGGCTACAACAAAACCTCCGTCATCTGTTTTTGTGATTGCATAAGCACCATACTTATAATTACTTCCGGTTAAGATTTTACTCCATATTTTATTTCCGTTGCTGTCAAGCTTTATTACATAAGAATTACCATCTCCTTTTCCGGCTATAACAAAGCCTCCGTCATGAGTTTTTGCTATTGCATTAGCACCAAATTCATAATTACTTCCGGTTAAGATTTTACTCCAAACTATCTTTGGTTTAACATCCTTTTTTTGTTTATAAATAAATAAACCTACACCAATTATTAATAACAATATAATACCACTAACAATATACTTCCATTTACTATTTAAATTATTTTCATATTTATTTTTTGTGCCGTTTTTAGTATCTTTCTGCATTTCTTTAACTTTGCATATTTGACACAAAGATTCACCCTCAGGGA
>JALUWO010000368.1 GCA_027019405.1 Candidatus Altimarinota bacterium
TAATATATATTATTCATTTATGACTATTATTATTATGAAGACTACTATATAAAAAATTAAATTTAAAAAGAAAAAATTATTGAAATATATATTTTTTAGCATTTGTATTAAGAATATTTCCAATATTATCAATATTTGCAAGTATATTGCTTTGAATGAATGATGAAAAACTATCAAAAGTAATAAAAATTTTTAGTATATGATTTATTTTATATACTATAGTTTGATTTATTTTGTATAAATATTTTGATTTAAGTTGGTTACATTTATTTTATTCTGGTGATTAATTTTAAAATATTCCTTTTATGTTTTTAAATTTGATAATTAAAATTATGAAAAAATTTTTATTAATTATATTTTTGAGTTTATTTTTAATTTATATTAACACATTTGCATTTGAGGAAAATCATAAATATGTTTTTTGAAAATTGATTACTAAAGAATTTTTTATTGAAAATAATACAGTTTCAAGTGATTTAGTAGAGGGTTTAAATTGAAATACATTTTATTTAACACATACTTATTTTTTAGATAAAAAAATTGAAAAACTTAATTTAAATGTTTTAAAAAAATTAAAAGATAAAGTATGATATAATCCTTGAGAAGTTATTGTTTTTTATTGAGATAATAATTATTTTAATTTAGATAATATTTTAAAAAAATATATTTGAAATAATAAAGTAATTTGATGGTATTGAAATACTAGCAGTATTTATGAACCAAGTTATAAAGTAAAATGTATTAATGATAAGTTTTATTTAGAAAGTTATGTTTTTAATGATTGAAAAAATAAGATTAATTTAGAAAACACAAATAAAAAATTTTCAAAGCAAGAAAAGGAATTTATTGTAAAAAATATAAAACAAGAATTTAAAACATGTAAAAATTTTAAAACTAAATTTTGATTAGTAGATAATTTCTATAAAAATCATAAAGATTTTGAGAAATTATTTTCTAAGTATTATAGTTTTATATCAAAAAAATATTGAGAAAAAATAGAGAAATTGTCTTTAAAAAGAAAACTAGAAATTTTATCAAAGATTGATAATTTAAGGATAAAAATTACTTCTAAAAGTTTAGAAAAAAATAAATTGATAAAAATAAATATTTTACTTGATGTATTAATTAAAATTTTAGTTGAATAAAATTACTATAATAAAAACTCTCAAATTAGTTTTGAGAGTTTTTATAATTATTTTTGTTTTCTAACTTCTTTAAGTCTAGCAGCTTTACCAGTAAGTTCTCTAATAAATTTAATAGATTTTCTTCTAACTTTAAATTGTCTTAATACATCAATTTGTTTAATAGTAGGAGAATGTATAGCAAATACTTTTTCTACACCAAATGCTCCAATTTTTCTTCTAACAGTTATAGTTTTTTCAAGAGCTGATTTACCAGCAGTTTTAATAACTAAACCTTTAAATTTTTGTATTCTTTCTTTGTTACCTTCTTTTATAACTTGGTGAACTTCTACTTCCATACCAGTTTTAATTTCTGGTCTTCCTTCTTGTAAAAAAGCTTCTTGAACTTTTTTAATTAATTGTGAATTACTCATAATTTTATTAATTTAAAAATAAATTTTCTGTCATTTATGACAGAAATTGAGCATATCATATAAAAAAGTATAAAAAAAGCAAATTTTTTTTGTGTTTATTTTTTTATTATGCTATAATTTATATAGTTTAAATATTAATTTTATTATAAATGTCTGAAACTAAAAAAGTACAAGATAATAAGAAAAAAGATACTAATAAAAAAGAAGAAAAATTATCTTTTAAAGATAAGATGTTAAGATTAAAAAGTAAAGCTATAGATATAAAAAATGATTTAGTTGATAAATCAGCAGATTATTTAGCAAATTCTTCTTTAGTAATAAAAGATAAAAAGCAATTAGATGAAATAATTGCTTCAACAATTCCTAAAGAATTTACAAATAATCAAACATGAGAGAAAAAACAATTTAAAAGATATGCTTTGATTATTTTTGTAAAAAAAGATACAAATTTTTATAAAGAATCATTGATTGACATACCAGTACTAGCAACAAAAGCTTGGACACAAAATGTTAATATGAAAATTACTGATTTAGAATACAAATGAGTTGAAACTTTTCCAAGTTTGGTTGTATTTGAAAATAAAAAAGCAATTAAGATTTTAGCATGAGAAGAAAATATAAAAAAAATTGTAAAAACTATGGACTTTGATATAATAAAACAAATAGAAAATATTTCTAATCAATAATTATTATGATACTTACTCCTTTAGATATTTTATACATTACATTGAGTATTTTTGCTTGAATTATTTGAACTTTATTGGCAGTTGTTTTATTTAAAGTTATAAAGATACTATGACCAATTGAAGAAATGGTTTGATATTATAATACTTTTAAATCATATATTTCTACATATAAGCAAATTCCATTAATTGTAAAAGAATATGTTTTTGATTTTATTGAAAATATAAAAAATAAATCATGAAATAAAAAGGTTGATGATTAGAGTTTACATTAAAAACAAAAAGAATATATTAGAGTTAATAATTTATTAACTCTTTTTTTAATGTGAAAAATAATAAAATTAGATAAAAATTTAGCAAATCAAATATCAGCCTGAGAAGTTATAGAAAGACCAGTTTCTATTGTTAAAGAACTTGTTGAAAACAGTATTGATGCTTGAGCAACAAGAATAAAGGTAGATATAAAAGAATGATGAATAAAACAAATAATTATACAAGATGATTGAAATTGAATTAGTTATGAAGATTTACCTATTGTTTTTGATAAATATACAACATCAAAAATAAAATCTATACAAGATTTATATAATATAATGACTTTTTGATTTAGATGAGAAGCTTTATCAAGTATAGCTTCAGTTTCAAAAGTTGAAATTATAACAAAAACAGAAAAATCATTAGTTGCCTATAGTTTGAAATCTATTTGATGAGAACTATGAAAAATAGAAGAAAAATCATGAAATAATTGAACAAAAATTATTGTAAATGATTTGTTTTTTAATACTCCAGCAAGATTGTCATATTTAAAAAAACCAAGAACAGAATATTTAAAAATATATGAATTTTTACAACAAATATCTTTGTCTTATCCTTCTATATGATTTGAATTTATAAATGATTGAAAAACAGTTTTTAATTTTATAGAGAATCAAGATTTAAAAACAAGAATTTATAATATATTTTGAGATGAGTTTTCTTCAAATTTATTAGATATTGATTTTGAGATAACTTGATTAAAAATTTCTTGATATATTTCTGATCCTAAAGTTAGTTTTTCAAATAAAAATAAACAGATTTTATTTGTAAATAAAAGAATTATTAAATCTCCTCTTATTTCAAAAGCTATTTCTCAAACTTATAATAGGTATATTCCTCATGGAAATAATCCAGCTTATGTATTGAATTTAGAAGTTGATCCAACTCAAATAGATGTAAATGTTCATCCAAGAAAAATGGAAGTAAGATTTGCTTCTGAGAATAATATTTTTAGGGCTTTTTATCATAGTATTGATGAAAAGTTAAAAAATACTTCTTTGGTCTCAGATGAAAATTTAACTCAAACTTCTACTTCTTTTAATAATTGAGAAGAAAAAAAATCCTATATAAGCACAATTCCTGATAGTGCTTCTTGAAATAAAAAATATTATACTTGATCTTGAACAAAATTTAAAAATTATAGTCCATATAAGGATGTAACTATAAATCCAGCTCAAACAAATATATCTGATAGTATTAAATTTTCAGAAAAACTTTTAGATATAAATATATCAAATGATATAAGTATAACTCCTTTATGAA
This sequence comes from Candidatus Altimarinota bacterium, assembly GCA_027019405.1. Classification (GTDB taxonomy): domain Bacteria; phylum Patescibacteriota; class Gracilibacteria; order BD1-5; family UBA6164; genus JALUWO01. Next base: position 3,817 of record JALUWO010000368.1, read on the forward strand.
AAATTATATGACAATTACATAATAGTTATATAATTGTAGAAACAGAAAATTGAATGAAAATACTTGATCAACATGCTTTAGCTGAAAGAATTATTTATGAAAAATTAATAAATAATGATAAGTCTTTTAGTGTTCAATGATTGCTTATGTGAATTTCTGTTAATCTACTTCCTAAAGAAATATCTATTTTGGAAAATAATATAGATTTTTTTAATAAGGCATGATTTGATATTGAGATACTATGATGATGAAATATTATAATTAATTCTATTCCTGATTTTATAAAAAAAGAAGATATAAAAGATGTATTTTTATGAATTTTGGAAGATATATGAGAACAAGATTTTAAAAAATCTAAAACTTTACAGGAAGTTAAAAATAAAATATTTGCTTATACAGCTTGTAGAAGTGCTGTTAAATTTTGAGATAGATTATCTATGTTTGAGATGAATAAACTGTTAAGAGATGCTAGTTTAGATTATAGTTCAACTTGTCCTCATGGTAGACCTGTTGTTTTTGAAATAAGTTTGGATGAACTTAAAAATAAATATGAAAGATAAAAAAATTACTAGAGAAATCTAGTAATTTTTATTTATATATCCATGGAGCTAATATATTTAATATAGTTCAACTCATAAGTAATAAAACTATTCAAATAAGAGTTTTTATAATTCTTTTTTTTGCTGTATCTTTTGCTGATTGATCAACTCAAGACATTGAATATAGTATTCAGTTAATAACAATAAATAAAACAGCAAGTAATCCTATAATAAAAGTGGTATATTTTATCATTCATCACATAATATTTAAAACTCATTGTGTTCAACTTGTTATGTCACAAGTATTATCTTTATGACATCCTGTTATTATTCACTTAAAACTAACTGTTGTTTTTACTTTTACTGAACTTTCTCCTTCAGCAAATGAGCTTTTAAATCAGATTCAGAAAAATAATGCTATAGTTATTATTCATATTAATATTTTTTTTATATTCATTTTATTAAGTAATTATTTTATAAATTTGCTAAATCAAGTAAGAAACTATAACTAGCAAGTATAATTAAAGTTCAAAGAACAGTATTTATTACAATAGATTTTGATTTTTTTACTTTTTCATCATCTCAATTTGATGTAATATAATAATATCAAGCAAGAGTTAAGAAAAATATAGCTACAGGTCAAGCAAAGAAAAGTGCAATATTTGCTAGTTTACTAAATAGATTTATTCCTTCAGATACACTTCAATTAAATATTACAGATTTCCATACATCTATTATTCCTGCAAATATTAGTGCAAGTATTCAATAAAGAAAGAATTTTTTTGATTTTCATACTTCTTCTTCATTTCATTTTGATAACATTACTTTATATGAAGCAATTATAAACATTAATATTGCTGATGCAAATATTGTAATTTTGAAGAATCATATTATATGGTCTTCAAATGTAAATCAAAAGTTAAATGGATTTATAAATATATTTCAATCTAGAGAATTTGTAGAGAATCATCATTTATTTATTAATCAATCAATATTTCAATATGTATCTTTTCTAAAAGCTTGATATAGTGTTCATGGTATATTTATAAAAATTAATGCTATTAATCAGTACCATAACTGTCTTTTTGAATCTGATAATTTTTCTTCATTATCTCACATTGACATAATCATTTGTCATCAAGCATAAACAATAAATATTATAAAAATTCATTCTAATATTACTTTTATAGTTGATAATAATTTAAATCATGTGTTATTTATATCAGTTTGTATATCTCAAGTTGTAGTTATATTTATTGATTCTTTTTGTATGCTAGATTCTCATGGTATTTGTATAGGACTAGCAAAAACAGAACTAAAACCAATTATTATAATTGATAGTATACTGCTTATTATAAGTATTTTTAATAATTTTTTCATTTATTTTTTATTATAAATTTAAATTTTTGGAGCTATAAAAAATGTTAAAATAATATAATTCATAGTTAATAGTACTAGTCATATTGCAATATATATAATTGATTTTTTAGCTTTTTTCATTTTTTCTTCATCTCAACCTGATATTAAAGCCTGAGTTCATGCATATATTATCATAAGTACTACAACTAGTCATATAAATCCATTTGTCCAATTTATGATTTGTAATAGAGTAGCAGCAAATCATGTAATATTTGCTTTATCTAAACAGTTAACAGTATCTGAACTTATGAGTCATCAATGACTAGTATTACAGTTTATTTTTCAATAAACTCATTGTACTGTTATTTTTGCTAATTTTATTAATATAAATCATATAATAGCATATACTATTGTCATTTTTCATTTTTTTGTTGTTTCTTCATTTCAATTGGCTGTAATTAATTGATAAAATGCCATTATTGCCATAAGTAAAAATACAACAGATGCAAAAATTTCAAGCATTCAAATTAAAGGATTTACTATATTATCAATCATATTAAAAGCTAGATTTTGTCATACTTCTTTATCATATAAAGTCTTTGTATATGAATATGCTGCTTGCATAACAAAAATTCAAACACTTGTCCATATAACTCATTTTTTAAATTTAGTAAATCATTCATCACTTTCTCAAGAATACAATAATCTAATAATTATTATTAATAGATATAGAGTTGCAAGAACAAAAAATAAATTTTTTAAATCTTTTGCTATTCTAAACATTAACCAATATGTTCATTTTACTCATCCATATCTTGTAGTAAAAAAATTATCATCTTTAATTTTTTCTAATAATTTATTTCTATTATTATCTCAAGCTTGAATAGTTGATATTCTTAGATTATCAGCACTAGCATTAGTTATATTTATAGGAGATATATAAGTATATATACTGCTAATACTTATTAATATAATTAATAATTTTATTATTATTTTCATAATTTATATATTTAAATTTTATATATTTTATATATTATATCATAATATTTTATAAAAGACAAAAAACTATAAGTAATTATTAATTAATAAAAAAATATTTTTGTTTGACAAATATTTATTATTATAAATAATAAACACCTAAAATAAAAATAAAAAACACTTAGGAGGTGTAAGATGAGTCAGTTGTTTGTTGATTTGAATTTGGATCCAGAATTAGTTTTTAATTTATTTAAAACTTATACTAAAGTTTTAAATAAAAAAATTAATGATAAAACAATTTTATTGTTTGAGGTACATAATCTAGTTTCTAAAAAAAAGTTGGAAGATATTCTTCTTAAACATTCTAGTTTTTCAAAAAGAGGTTTAATTACTAATAAACTTAAACCTTTGAAGGTTACTATTAATTACCATTCTGATAATTTATGGGTTTTGAAAATTTTTCAAGAAAATGCTAGAGCAAATATTTTGAAAAGAACTATTATTGTAGATGAATTAAAAGGTGAATTAGCTACAATTTTATTATCTCATCATTTAAAAATTGTATTTGATAAAAAAGTATTAGAATTAAAAAATACTTATTTATCTGATTTATATAATTTTAATGTTAATGTTTTCTTACTAGAATATGAAGATCTAGATGTTTTATCTAAAAGAGAAAAACTTACATCATTTGAAAAAAATCAAATTCTTTTTACATATAAATATTATGCTATGAAGTATGATAAAAATGTAGAAAAAATTGATGATGGAGAACAATATAGAGTTGCTTTAGAATTAAATAGAAAAATAAAGCCTATTTTAGAAAAACTTATTGATTTAATGGTTATAAATAATATAAAAAAAGGAGATTAAAAAACATAAAAAGACCTGTATAGGTCTTTTTATTTTAAATTATTTATTATTCTTCATCATCAGGCATTATTCAAAGTCTTGCTTCTATTTCCATGTCTACATATTTTTTCTTTCTTCAATATTTTTTTCTAGAATATTCTTTTATAATATCTGCAATTGGAACTCAATTTTTTGCCTTTTCATATTGATAAGTTTGATCCCAAATAGTTTTTAGATCAAAAGGTCTACTTGAGGCATTATCAATATTCAATTTTATATAAGTTGTATAGTTTGCTACATTTATTATATCTTGTTGAGATAATACTGGAGCATATTCTTTTTCTA
>JALUWO010000369.1 GCA_027019405.1 Candidatus Altimarinota bacterium
ATATCCAAAGTTCTAAATATATTTCAAATTTCATAAGAATATGGTAAAATAGTTGGTTTATTATTTTTTCATTTTATATTTAAAACTATAGAAATGTTATCATTGTTGTCTATTCAAGACAAAGCTAGTGTGTAAAAAACTTCTTCAAGTATTTCTCTTTTATTTTTAAATTGCAAATAAGTTTCATTTAAATCTATAACAAACAATATTTTTATATTTCTTTCTTCTTCATATTTTTTGATTTGCAATTTACCAGTTCTAGCTGATACTTTCCAGTCTATAGTTTTTATTGGATCTCATGGTAAGTATTCTCTATGTTCCGCAAACTCAATTCAAGTCCCATGAAACAAACTTTTGTATGCTCAAAATATATCAGATCATAGATTTCTTTTTAGTTTAAAATCTAATAATTTTGCTTTTTTATTCATATTGTTTCATTTTTAAATATAAATCATTTTTCTTTTTTATTATTTTTTTTATAGTTTTTATAGATATATTTCAATTTTTTTTTAATTCTAATAATCATTGATTAAAAAGTTTATGATATTTTAATATATCTTTTTCTAAATGAGGATAATTAAGATTAATTTGTTTAATAAGATATAAATGATGTTGATAATATTTTATTAATATTCTATCATATAAACATTTTTTTCAATTTTCTTTTATTTTATTATTTCTTTTATTAGTTTTAGTTAATAAACAATCATTTATATTATCAGTATTATCATCAATTTTTACCTTATTTGCAAATGAAGTATTTCACATGAAACCTAATCACAACATTAGGAATACCAATAGACTTTTTTTCATATTTTTTATTTTAAGTTTTAAACAATTTCTATATTTTCCATAATTTCATCTATAATTTGTTTAGAACTTACAGCATCTGCAACAGCTTCATAAGATAATACTAATCTATGAGCTAATACCTTATTTGCAATTTGCTTTATATCTTCTGGGATTACAAAATTTCTACCATTCATAAGTGCGACAACTTTTGCTCATTGAATTAAGCTAATTCATCATCTTGGACTAATACCATACTCAATATATTTTTCTAATGTATCTAAATTATATTTTTTAGGATTTCTAGTAGCATCTATAATAGAAGAAACATAATCATAAATATTATTTGAAACATAAATTTCTTTTAATAATTTTTGGATATCTAACACCTCTTGTTTTGTTAATATTTTTTCTACTTGCACATCATAAAAATCAGTGTTTAATTTTTTGTAAATATTTTTTTCTGTATCTTTGTTTGCATAATCTACATCTACTTTCATCATAAATCTGTCTA
>JALUWO010000370.1 GCA_027019405.1 Candidatus Altimarinota bacterium
GGAACAGGCAATATCTGATAAGCCTTGAGAGAATAAAAACTTAAAAAATATATTTGAAGAAACAGATTATATTATTTTTTGACCTGGAGATTTATATACGAGTATTTTACCGAATTTATTGGTTTGAAATACTATAAATTTTATAAAAAAATCAAAAGCAAAGAAAATTTATATTTCAAACTTATTTACAAAAGTATGAGAAACAAATAATTTTAAATTATCTGATTTTTTAACTGTTTTTGCAAAATATATTCAAAAAGATATATTTGACTACATTTTAGTTCAAGATTTAAAAAAAATAGAATTATCAAAAGAATTTTTAGAAAAATATGAACAAGAGTGAAAAAAACTTGTAGAAATAGATTTAAAAGATAATAGAATTATAAAAGAAGATTTAATTTCTCAAACTGATGTGTTAAGACATGATTCAAATAAACTTACAGAGGTTTTAAAACAATTGATAATTGATAATGGATAATTGAGAATGAAATAAGATAAAAAATGTTAGTGCTTATCTTGAACTAATTTCAGGATCTATAAGGTTAGAGATTTCGAAATAAATTTAGAATAACAGTTTCAAAATTATATTTTAATCATTTACTATCATAATTTTAATGAATAAAGCAATTTTTTTAGATAGAGATGGAACTATAAATCAACTTAAAAAATGACAAAAATATGTTTGTAATACGGAAGATGTAAAATTAAACAAGAATGTAAAAGAAACTTTAAAACAACTTAAAGATTTATGATATAAGATTATCGTAATTACAAATCAAACTTGAGTTTGAGTTTGATATTATACTCAAGAACAAGCTGAAAAAGTAAATCAAGAAATAGAAAAACAACTTTGATTTAGTTTTGATGCAATTTATAGTTGTTATCATCATCCAGATGAAAATTGTAATTGTAGAAAACCTAAAATAGAAAATATTCAAAAAGCTACTGATGAATTTAATATAGATGTGAATCAAAGTTATTTTGTGTGAGATAAAGAAAAAGATATTCAAACTGGAAAAAATGCTTGATGTAAGTGAAATGTGTTAATATGAAATGTAAATGTTGAAAATTATAAAGTAAAACCAGATTTTATTGTAAAAGATTTTAAAGAAATTTTAGATTTTATTAAATAAATAATGTATTTTTGAAATTACTTAGAAAAACAAGTTTGAAATAATGCTTTTTCATATGAGGACAGAAAAAGATTAGGAAGTAAGTGTAAATTATACATACCTGAAATAATGGATAAATGAAAATTAAAAATAGATACTTTGTTAGATTCCGGATCAAGTTCAGAATGACAAGAAAAAATTAAAAACTTTTTAGATAGATATTTAAAATTATGAAAAAAAATAGTTTTTGAGGAAGTGGAAAATAATAAATTACTTTCATTTACTTGATTAGAAAATTATTTAAGTTTTAAACTAAAAAATAGTCAGATTTATATTTTTGATAATCATAATGTAGCTTTTTACTTTCTGGCAAAATATTTTGAGAAAAATAAACAAAAATTAGATTTGATACATATTGACCAGCATTCTGATATGAGAGAACCAGATTTTATTCCTAAAAAATTAGAAAATATTGAGAAATATACTTTTGAATGATTAAATGTTTGAAATTACCTTATTCCTTTACAAAAACTTTGAATTATTTGAAATATTTATCAATGTAGGACACAAACTTCGGTTTTAGAAATTAATGATAACTTACTGAAAAATAGTATTTTAAATATAGATTTAGATTTCTGGGAAGAAAATATGGCAACTGATAAACAAAGTTTAGATAAAATTAAGCAATACATTGGAATTTCTCCTATCGTCTTGATAGCTACAAGTCCATATTTTATAGCTCAAAAAAGGGCAGTACAATTAATTTATGATTTATTTAAATAAACTTAATATACTATGAAAATATTACTACTTGAATCTTATCCTGAAATTAAAAAAGAATATTTAGAATATTTAGAAAAAAATAATAAAATATATGAATTGAATGATGACTTTGATTCTAAAGCAATTCAGGCTATTATGATTAGAAGTAAAATAGAAATATCAAATATTTTACTTGATGAATATCCAAATTTAAAGTATGTTGCAAGAGTAGGAGTATGACTTGATAAAGTAGATTTACAAGAATGTAAAACAAGATGAATAAAAATTTTAAATACTCCAGGTGCAAATGCTGATTCAGTTGCAGATTTAGTTTTATGATGAATTTTAAATTTATTGAGAAACTTAAATTATTGATTTAGGTGATTGGAAAATAGATTTGATTATTTGTGAGAAGAATTAAATAGTAAATCAATTTGAATTGTAGGATTTTGAAATATTTGAAGGAAAATATATGAAAGAGCAAAGGCATTTTGAGTAACTAAATTTTATATTTTTGATCCTTTTTTGAAAAAAGAAGATGTAGAACAAAATGAGTTTTGTGAATTTTTAGAAAAAAAAGAAGATCTATTTGAAAAATCTAATATTATAGGTTTTCATATTCCTTTATTACCAGCTACAAAAAATTTTTTATGAAAACAAGAAATTAAATTATTGAAAGAAAATATTGTTTTGGTGAACACCTCAAGATGAGGGATTATAGATGAAAATGAGTTGATAAATTTTTTACAAGAAAATAAACAAGCAAGATTTTTTACAGATGTTTGGGAGGAAGAACCAAATCAACCAAAAGAAATATTATCAAAGCTACAAAATGTCTTGATCACTCCTCACATTGGGGCTATGACCAAACAGGCTGAGGAAAAAATGCATTATTTTGAAGATTTAGTTTGATAAAATATAGTAGAAATCTAAACTTAAATCATTATTCTTTAAGTTAATTTATTTAGTTATTTTTTTTTATGAAATTGTGAATTTTTACATCAGGATTAGAAAATTTATCATTATTAAAAATTTTTAAACAATATAATGTAGATTTAGTAGTTTATATGAACCAAGATACTTGGCCTATTGAGGATAAAAGTATAGATTTTCAAGAAAAATATATTAAGGAATGAATAGAAAAACTTCAAAAAGAGTGAGTTGATAAAATTATTTTACATCCTATGTGGGAACTTAAATTTAAGGATGAAGATTTTATTTTTCCATTGTATCAGAATTTGATAAAGCAAACTTTAAAATATTCGATAATAGGGAAAATTGGTCTTTTTTGAAATAGATTAGATTTAAATTTTATTAAAGATTATTTAGAAAATTATACCAAAAATTATAAACCAACTGAAAGACAAAATCATAATAAAAAATTTGATTGTTGTAAGTTTTATACAAAAGATATTTCTGTTTGGAAATATAATACTATTATTTTGAGTAAAAGAGATTGGATGTTGAGAAAACTTATAAAAACTGATTTAAGATATCTTCTTGATTGTGCTGTAGATAGCATTTTACCGACAACTTACGATGTTTATCATTTTGAAAATATTATAAACCAGAAAAAGAAAAAACTACATTTCCAAAATATGAAAGATTGGGATTTTTTGGATGGTTTTTTTTGAAAAAAAGAAAATAAATATACTTTAAAATTAATTACTAATTGAAATACAGATTTGTTTTTACAAAATAAAAAATGGGATATTTTTATAAAGTAATTTTACAGAATGAAAAAAATATTATATTGGTTAACAATTTTATTTTATATCTTAGCAGGTTGTATTTTTTCAGTTGTTGTTTTTTCAAATATATTTGCTACTTTTTCAGTAGTTCATTTTGATAGTTTTTATTTTTGATTAGAGTATAACAATTTTTTTAAAAATATTATTTTTAATGTAATAAATAATATAAAATATACAAAAATAACTTTTTTTATTTTAATTATACAGTTTATTTTAATTATACAGTTTAGTTTAATAGTTATTTACCTATTTTTTAAGTTTAAGTTTATAAAAAATAAATGAGCTAGATTATTTAAAAGTATTACATTCTTTATTTATTTACCAATTTTTTGAGCAGTTAAGTTTTTTATATTATCAGTATATATTTTATTTAAAAATATTAAAAAATATATATTGGGGTTTATAATATTTTTAATTATTTTATTTTTATATTATTGGTTATTAAAAAGTTATTTTTATGGATTTATATTTTTGTTATCTAATATATTTATTTTTTACATTATTCCAGATTTATTAAAAGATTTAAATTTTAAAGATATTTTTTTATTGAAAGTTATTAAACTAGAAGATATAGAAAATAATCTAAATAATGTAGTAAAAATTACAAACATATTATGATTATTTTTCTTATTTTGGTATATTATAATTTCCATTATACCAAATTTATATCTTGATTTAGCTTTAGTTTATAAGCAAAATTTTTTTATTGATGTATCTTATTTAGATTTTATTTTTATAATAATAATTTTTTCATACTTTTGAGTATTTTTCTTAAATACATTTAAAAAGTTATATTTAAAAACATTTTTAAGTTTTATTATAATTTTAATTACTTACATAATATTTTTAGGATATAAATATTATAATTTTAATTACCCTACAAAACCTATTATTTTATCTTATTTGTCCTTTGTAGATAAGAATATAGAAGCAAGTGATATATTAGATATAGGTGTAGCACCAAAAATAGATAGAAATAAAACTATAATAGAGTGTAATTTATTAAATTATTGTTTTAATAAATGAAATAGTTATTATTATTTATCTTTAAATAAAGAAAAAGAACATTTTAAGAAAATAAAAGATTTTATTGCTTCAAAAACTAATTTTAATTATTGGGATTTTTATAGAATAAATAAGAATTTATCGTTTTTCCCATCAATAAATTTGAATTATTATAAATTAGATGTTTATAAAAAAATCATACCTTTTAATTATGTAAATTTTATAACAGCTAATATAAATTATATAAATTGAGTCATTTTAGATACGAACAATATTATTAAAAATAAGTATAATTATTATATTAAAATAATAAAAGAATATACTTATAAAGCCTTTATTTATAAGTATAGAAAATTTGATACTAGATTAAATATGGATAGTCTTGATAGTGAATTTATAAAATCTATGTATAAGTATGCTTTATTGACAAATGATAAAGTAAATATAAAAAAAATAGAAAAGTTTTTAAAAGAAAGAGATATTTATGCATTTAAACAAAAATTTTATAATAAAAAAACAAATTGAAGTATATTATGAAAAATAAAAGTATTCGATGATACTTGAGAATTAAAATATTGAGATGATTATTTTATAGAAATTGTAAAATATAAGAATTATAAAAATACTTTGTATATTGCACCTCATTCAAGATATGTTATTGAAAATATCTGAAAAAATTGAGAATTTAAATTAAATAATATTATTGTTCCAAATGTTTTATTATTAAGATTAGTTGTAAATAAAAAGTATAAATACATAAAGGTTATTAAATGAAATATGTGACCTTTAAAATTAGATAAAAAAGGCTCTATTAAAAATTTATGAGATATAAAAATTAAATTATCAAATAAAGAAAAAAGTATAAAAAAAGTTAAACCTAGAAAATGATATTATTATCTGTTAAATATAGATAATTGACAAGTAATTCCTATTTCTAAAAAAACTAAATGAGTATTATGTTTTAAAAATGAATGTTGATTTATAAAGTTTAATTGAGAAATAGTAATATATGATTTTTTTAAAAAAAGATTTTATAAAAATTATTATGCTGATATATATTTTAATCCAAAAACCTGAGAAATTTATAATAAAAAATGGGAAAAACTCCCTTTACATGCTAGTAATTATAGAAAGAAGGAAATTATACATACAATACTAAAATATTTTACTTTTAAAAAATAATAATGAGTTTATCTTGCCTCCAAGAAAAAATTAAAGAACAAAAAATAACTAAGATTTCTTATGATGAACAATGATTTTGTAAAATAAAAGAAAAATTTGAATTTATGATAAATGAAAAAGAAATTATAGTAGAAAAAATTAATGAAACTATAGAATTTTATATTATTATATGATGAAAAAGATATTTAATTTGAAATATTTTATATAAACTAGAAGAAAATAGTTTAAAAATGTTTGAATTTGTTACAGCTAATTTTTATAATTATTCTTATTCAAAAAAAGTTTTTGAAAAACTACATTATAGTGAAGAAGATTTTATTTCAGAAGAATTGTATAATAAAGTAAAATATAAGTTAAATTATTTATGACTTTATATGATGTATATGCTTATAGAATTTACAAAAAAACAATGATTTGATACTTTCAAAATAGAGGAACCAGTAGATAATACACCTATTATTTTGAGAAGTTCAAAGTTTAGAAATTTGGAAATAATAAATTGTTCAAGAAATATCTCGGGTTCAAAGATAAGTAATTTATTGCAAATTATAGATGTAAAAATATGATATTCTGCTGATTTGGAACAAGTAAAAGAATTATTCACTTATGCAATAGATTTGATGTTGGAAGATGTAAAAGATACAAAATACGAAAAATATTTTATAAAAAATTTAGAAGATGAAATAGATGTTCAAATTAAAGATTTTTGAGATTATGCAGTGGTATATCAATTGATTTATAAAATTACTAATCCTTTCTATATTATAAAAGCAAGAAAATTATTAAATATATATTTACAAAAAGCACAGAAAAAGTATGGTATTGAATTTTCTACTCCTGATTTGTTTGTAGAAACAAAAATAAAATAAAATTATAACTTGAAAAATTAGGTAATATTTTTATCATGATATTCAATCTTCTTTGGTTTTATTTGGTGATGTTTCATCATCGTGGGAAAAATATATGTATTTGTTTAAATAACATTATCTTCTTAGAAGAAAATTTATTTGAATATCTAAATAGCAAAGAAGACAAGGAAGATTGTAAGATCTTCTTTTTATTTTTAAAAAAAATTAGAATGTGATTGTTTAGTTGGTTATTTTGAAGTAAAAGAAGTAATTGATCTTTTTATGATGATTATGAAAATAATTTTAATATAGATTTTGTAGACGATTATGATTTATTTGATTTTTCATATGAAACTTTTTCTGTTAGTAAAAGAAATGGTTGAAAAAGAGAAATATTTGCACCAAATAAGGAATTAAAAAAAGTTCAAAAGGATATTTTACATAAATTAGAATATAGTTATTTTTTACCTAAGTTTGTTACAGCTTTTAGAAAATGAATTTCTATAAAAGATAATGCAAAATACCATAAAAACAAAAAAATAGTGATAAATATAGATATAAAAGACTTTTTCCCTTCTGTAAAAGTTAATATGATAAAAGAAAGATTGAAATATTATGATTTTGACAATGATAAAATAGAAAAATTTGTAAAATATACTACTGTAAATTGATTTTTACCGCAGTGAGCACCTACTTCACCATTTATAGCTAATTTTGTATTCTTACCTGTTGATTATATTATACTAAATCTTTTGAAAAAATATGATGAAGATATATCTTATACAAGATATGCAGATGATATTACTTTTTCATCTGATAATGAAAATATAAAAAATGCTATAAGAATTATTACAGAATCTATATTGCCAAAATATGGATTTCAAGCAAATAAGAAAAAAACTACAGTTTATAGAAATCATAGGAAACAACTTGTAACTTGACTTGTGGTAAATGAAAGAGTATCTTATCCTAGAAATAAATATATAATTTTAAGAGCAAAAATATATAATTTTTTGGAAAAAAACATTTGAGATGAAACAGAAATAAAAGGTTATTTAGCATTTTTAAGAGATGTAGATTACAAAAAATATAAAAAACTAAAAAAATATTATTGACAAAAATTTAATTGAACTGACAAATATAAAATTTTATTTTTTTATTAAAGAAAAATGCAACTTACACTTAGAATCTGTAATAAATGATTTAAAAAAATACTAG
>JALUWO010000371.1 GCA_027019405.1 Candidatus Altimarinota bacterium
AATCAAGCATGCATTGTTCCGAGATATCACAATACTTTAGTACATTCGTCTTATAGATTCATTCATCCATATCATTGAAGTAAGTATACAGCGTAGCTGTCAATTTACGAGTTATTAATCCTGCTTTTAGCAAACATGGATCCCATCTACTTTGATTAACCAAAGGTGGATTATCTTTATTATTAAGCACCCGCTTAATAAATGAATTACTCATGTTGAAATCATATATATAGTTCTTATTCCTTGCCAACCTAATCACTTTATTCTTCCTAGAAGCCTTCTTCATTTTAATTAATTATTATACATGCATACAATACATTCATTTATATATTGAATAATTATGTATCTTTTAAAAGTCACTAAGAATATCTAATTTTTAATATCTTTTCTACGAAATATTTTTAGATCTAATTATTTATTCCCTCTGAAATTCCTTCTTTAAATATAAAAAGACCCCTAAAATAAAATATGAGGGGTAAATATATAATCATATTTCATGACTATATTTTGTTAGACGACGATTTAAGAAAAGTTGATGATAAAATATTATCAATAATTATGTGTAAATCTTTTTGGTTAATCTGAAAATTTAACCCTCTTGTTAAGACTCTTTTTACCTCTAGTGATCTTAGTAGTCTTTGTTGATGTTGTAACCTCGTGTATAGTAGTACACTCAACGTTATGGTCTGAGTCCATTCTCTTTCTCTTATTGATATTAAGCCTTCCTGATTCAACGTGCTTAAGATTACTCTTGGAAACTGCTTCAACTGATAAATATTTATTTGTCATGCTTTCATTCTCGTGCCCTAACACTGTTTTGATATCACTGATTGAGATATCATCTGTAAGCAATTTTGAAGCAAGACTATGTCTTAGACCATGTACAGTGATATTAACCTTATCAGGCCAGACTTTAGGCACATTGCATTTAATGAAATTATAGATATTTCTACCTACTGATAATTGCAAATATTTCTTTTCTTTCGCGGATTTATTATCAAAATCATCACCAAGAAAGATGTATTTCTTTCCCTTTAGTCTTTCTGCATGTTGTATGAATAGTCTGTCTGTTGTATCATAGTAACTGTGCACAATTCTTGTCTTATTTCCTTTGCCATGATAAACATTGATTGATATTATCTGCTTTCCATCTTCTAATTTGGTAATCCTTATATCGGATGATTTCATATTTACCATTTCAGATTTCCTTAATCCAAATTCAATACCAAGGTCAAAGGCAATGAGATACTTATTATCAGCAAATGTTTTCCTGAACAAATCCAACTTATTAAGATCATCTCC
>JALUWO010000372.1 GCA_027019405.1 Candidatus Altimarinota bacterium
GTAATTTTTTTTATATTATTTTTAGACATTGGTAATATATTTATTTTAAAGCCTACTTTATCTATGGTATCTTCAATATTGGCACCAATTGTTAGTGTGTTGGATTTTAATAAATTTAAAAAATACTTTTTAAATTTTTTGCTAATAGTGCTAATCTTTATATAATTATGGTAGAAAATTATCAATATCTTTTTGTTTTTATCGACAAGGTGTCCAAATTTTTTATCTATATTGTCAATAAAGTCTAAATATCCATAATCAATAGTTTTTTTATTTTTCAAAACATTTTGATCTATATCTGTAATTTCTACTGCGATTTTTTTTCCATCGATATTTAAATAAATATCTGGTGGATCATCACCTTCTTCAAAACTTACATCAGTAAATGATTTTGAAAAATAAAATTGTAAACTTTGAGCTACAAATTTTTCAGTATCTTTTAACTTAGTCATTGCTTTTTCCACACTTTATATTTTAATCAGTTAATAATTGTAAACTTGAACAACAAAAAAATACATTTAGAGCCTTTATTGATCTCAAGGATTTATTTGATATTTTTAGTCATCATCCTAACTAATATTTGAGCATATTTTAAACTATCTAATACTAACGGTTTTAAAACTTTTTTTGTTCCATGAACATCGGACATCTTGGCTCTTAATGTTTGCATTACAAAAGCCATTTGATTAAGTGAGCCTTTTAAATTCTTTCGTAAAAGTTTAATATCTTTTTCATTCCATCCAATATCTAAAAGTGTATCAATATCTTCAAAAAATCCTATTTTTTCTATCGTTTTATTGCATTTCTCTTGAAATGAAGCCTTCTCAGGATCACCAAGAGAGTATTGATTGTATATCTTATATGTTGCACTATCAACTGATGAACAAGCAGAAGCCAATGTTCCACTTAAATCACCATCTCTATATCGTTGAGCAGCTTTTATCAAATCTTTATGTGATGTTTCATCTAACTCTTGTAATTCTGATAAGTCAAAGATTTCTATTGGTATGACTGTGTTGTTGTATAGTTGCCAACCAAGTCTTTTAAGATATTCTTCTAATTGGTTTTTTAGATCATTTCTCCTTTTAAGTATCTCTTCAGTAACTATATTTAAAAAATGTTGTTTATCTTCTTGAGAAAATACTTCTAAATTTTTATCAATCTCGTTAATAAGCTGACCTTTGCTTGCTCCTTTAAAGTCTTTCTTTTGCTCTAAATGCTTTAAAACTGTTCTGTCTAAACCGGATAAAGCAACTATTTTTTTTATTTCTGCAAAAGAAAAATTTTCTTC
>JALUWO010000373.1 GCA_027019405.1 Candidatus Altimarinota bacterium
AAAATTTATTGATGTATCTTTAACAAACAAAGATAAAATTGAAAAATATAGAAAACTAAGACAATATAAAATTGAAAACTTAAAACAAAGTTTAATAAAAAATAATATTTGATATTTGTATTTGGATGATAGTTTAGATATTTACAAATGACTTTATAAGTTCTTTTTAAGCTACGACAGATAGGAGATAAATGGAGATGAAAGAAATTATAAAAATAGAAAATAATCTGTTATCAGTCTCCGGACTCTACAAAATTATTATGTTTAAAAAAAAGTTATATGTAATTATTGCGGATTTTGGGTCCGGGGACAAATGGATCTGTCATTCCTGTGAAAGCAGGAATCTACAAATTTATAATGTCATCCTGTAAATTCAGTGGTAGATCCCGGATCAAGTCCGGGATGACAATAAAAAAGATTCCGGATCAAATTTAGGATGACAACTATTAAATTATTTGTGATTTATAATTGTAATATAAAATTATGACTGATATTTATGATATCAAACCTTTGCTTCTTTGAAATTGTATAAATTTAATTTATTCCTTGATATTTATAGTTCTTTTTGTGTTAGCATATTTTATTTTATTTAAAAAAGAAACTAAGCAAGTAATCAAACAAGAAGTCATTCAAGAAAAGCCAAAAATAAAAAACATTGATTATATTCCTTTAATTCAAGAGTTAGAAAATAACTTAGACAACTATTCTTCAGAAGAGTTTTATCATAAAATAGATAAAATTTTAAGATTGTATTTATCTAGTATTTGATTTAACAATATACAAACTTTAACTTTGATAGAATTAGAAAAAATAAAATTAGATGAGATATTTGTAAACTTACTAAAAAGTATTTATTTCAAGGAATATGCACAAAATCTAGAAGATAACATAGAACTAAGAAAAGAATTTTTAGAAAAACTAAAAAATTTAGTATTAAATAAATAGAAAATGGAATTTTTAAATAAATGATATTTTGCACTGTTATTGCTGATTCCTTTGTTAATATATTTATATTATTTTAAGCAAAAAAAGCAGTGAATAAAATTTAAATTCATTTCTGATATAGAACAAGTTTTTGGTAAATGAAACTTTTTGTTTTGGTGAAAAATTATTTTACTAACAATAATTTTGTGAGTTTTTATACTAGTTTTAGCAAATCCAAACAAAGTAAATGTAAATACTGATGTAAAAAAAAATTGAATAGACATAGTATTCACATTGGATGTATCAGAAAGTATGAACTCTGAAGATCTTAAACCTACAAGAATAGAAGCTGCTAAAAAAATAATTA
>JALUWO010000374.1 GCA_027019405.1 Candidatus Altimarinota bacterium
CTGCTAAAAGAGATAGACCGCTTTCAAATCTTATGGGCAACATCAAAAGCACAAACTCTCTTACTACTGATTGGAATGAGCTTTTTCCTGAGATAATGGCTAATGGTGGATTTGATGTTGTGATAGGAAATCCTCCGTATGTAAGGCAAGAAAGTATTAAAGAATTAAAACCAGCACTAAAAGAGATTTATACTGTTTTTACGGGTACTGCTGATTTATTTGTATATTTTTATGAGTTAGCTCAAAATATTTTGAAAGATAATGGAATTAATGGCTTTATCTGCTCAAATAAATTCTTTAATGCAAAATATGGACAAAACCTTAGAGAAATGATTTTAAATAAAACCACGATAATAAATATAGTTGATTTTAATGGTGTACAAGTTTTTGAAGATGCCACGGTAGATAGCTCTATAACTATTTTAAAGAAAGGCTATATTGAGAAAAATATTTTTCAAATATCATTAAAAGATTATAAGCATTTTTTCAATATGAACCAAAGTGATTTATCAAAAGAAAACTTTACTTTCTTAGGAAAAAAAGAACTTTGTTTAAAAAAGAAAATAGAACAAAATGGAACTATTTTAAAAGATTGGGATATTGAAATTAAATCTGGTATAAAAACTGGATTTAATGAAGCATTTATAATTGATGGTATTAAAAAAAACGAACTAATAAAAAAAGACAGAAAATCTGCTGAGATTATCAAACCACTTTTAAGGGGTAGGGATATTAAAAAGTATTCTTATGAATTTAATGACAAGTGGATAATAACAACATTTCCAGCTTTAAATATAAATATTGAAAATTACCCGGTTATTAATGAATACTTAGCAAGTTTTGGAAAAAAATTAGAACAAACTGGCGAAAAAGGAAGTCGTAAAAAAACTAAAAATAAATGGTTTGAAACACAAGACCAAATTGCTTATTACAAAGAGTTTGAAAAAGAGAAAATATTTTATAATGAAATTGGAGACAGTTTAGAGTTTTATCTAGATAAGAATAAATTTTATTGTAATAATAAACTTTACTTTATAACTGCTGATGACTTAAATTTAACATATTTAACTGCAATTTTAAACTCTAAAACTTTACAATACTACTTTCAAATGATTTTTAATTTTGGAGGAGGAAAAGGAAAAGCAACTTTTCAAAATATACCAATTCCAAATATCCTAAAAGAAGAACAAAAACCATTCATAGACTTAGTAGATACTATCATTGAATCAAAAGAAAAAATAGTAAAATACAATAAACACTTTGATAGTTTAAATGCTGTTGATAAAATTGA
>JALUWO010000375.1 GCA_027019405.1 Candidatus Altimarinota bacterium
AAATTGAGTAAATAAAGCAAATATAAAAATATGTTTATTTTACAACGGAAGTTGACTAGTAAATTATACAGTAGATTCTATAAAATTTATTAGTTGATATGATTCCGATGTTGTTTTCAATTGAGAAGATATTCCTTGATTTTCATATACTTGAGATTTAACTACAAATAACAATGGATGTTTAACTTGATATGTAACAAGTTTACATGGTTGAAATGGTTTAAAATATTGAATACAAATAAAAAAATGAGATAATATTTATAAAGCAGAGTGAACTACTAATGCTTTTACTTATCCGTTTAATATATCAGCAACATTAACTTGAAAAGATATTCCTTGAAAAATTTTAATGTGATGGACAAATAGTATACGTTTTACATGAGAAAAAGATTCAAATATCGATAGTTTAAAATTTAAAAATATTAAAGCACAAATAGATTTAGGAAATTATAATAATTATTTTGATATAATAACTTGAACAAATATAAATATTGACTGAAAAAAATATGATCTAAAAATAGATAGAAATAGTAATTTTTATTCAGGAGATTCTGTAAATGTAATCTATAATATCTCTTGAGATTATATAATAACAAAAGATGGAAAAACATATACTATTAATAATTTTAATATAAATACTGTTAATGCTTGAACAATATATAAAGATTGAAAAATAAATAAATTTTATATAACAAAGGAGACAGATTCTGCTTCTGCTATAGCAGATTGAAAAAGTATTTTATGGTATAAAATTAAATTTTTAAATTCGGATTGAAAAGCAATAAATAATCTTTCATTTTCTTGACAAGTAATAGATTCAAATAAGTATTTTAATTTAAATAAAGATGATAACAATTACAGTACTTGAATATTTTTAACATGAGATTATTCACAGTCAGATATAAGTTGAATTTATAGAATATGACTTATTAGTTATAAACCTGTAAGTAATTCAAGTATAACTGGACTAATTTCAAATATCCAATATCATGGACATTATAATTTTGTAAATAATGATAAACATGTAAATTTAAAAAATATTAATTTTACTAATATTGCTAATCTTTCATTTGAAAACAAAACTTTAAAGGTTAATGAAAATAATACTATAAATGTAAGTTATGACTGAGACAATATTTCAAATCCTTCATTTGATACAACGTGATATGAAATAAATTGAAGTGGTTGTAGTTTTATTAAATGAAAAAATATAAATTGAAATTCTACTTGAGATAGTTCTCATGATATAAAAGTAAATTGTAGTATAGAAGCTCCAAGTGCTATTATTT
>JALUWO010000376.1 GCA_027019405.1 Candidatus Altimarinota bacterium
GTTCTACTAAATCAAATGGCCAAATAAAATTAATATCTTCATTTGTGTGATTAGGCTGATTGGATATAGCTGAAACTATGATTTCTTTTTGGGAGCTGTTTGCTGTACTTTTTTTATACCATTTCATAGCATATGTATTTTTAGAATTATCCTGAACTAAAAATACATATCCTTGTCCTCCCTCCCCAATCTGTTTATTTATTTTATACTTTGTACCACTACTTCCTGTTGTTACAACTTTCTTATTCATTATATCCATCTCCTTTGTTATTTACCTCTTCGTTATCGCTTGGAGAAGTAAGTAGTTTTATTGTCTTTTGAATAACATTAGATTTCTTTTTTTGCTTGTTGTTCTCGTACTTTTTTTTTCTGTATTCTTTTTTTTCTTCTGATTTTTTTGAAAATGTTTGTTCACTTTTTCTTTTACTATTTATTTGCATATTCTCTTGCCCATAAAAAAGCACTATGGCTGCCATATCGTCTCCAACACCATTATAACTCCACTTTGCAAGTTGTATCCCCCAAACTTTTTTTAGCCATGCATCACCATATATTTGTCGTTTAGTATATATATCTGTTAAAACAACTTTAATATTTTCTTGCAAACTATCAAGAAGACCATCTGTAGATATTAGTAGAATACCTTTTGAAGAAGGAGAAAGTGTAAATCTTTTATAGTTATAACGATAGATTGCATTTGCAGAGCTCAAACTATCGGTGCTTAATCCAATAGCATCAGAATCTATAGAGGAGACTACTGCAACAATATCTTCTTGACTTTTATTATAATGATAAACAGCGCCATCTCCTATCTGTCCAGCATAAACTTCATTATCACAAATAAAAACAAAAGATAATGTACATCCATATAATGTAGAAATTGACACTGTCGTATCATAATCTTTTTGGCGTTCTTCTTTCTCAAAATCCTCTTTGATGAGTTGATGCCATAGATGCATATATGTACGAATAAATCTCTTTTCAAATTCTAGATTTTTTTCATCTTCACTTGGCTGTTGTGCGATTATCCATCGTCCATACTCTACTGCCACATCATAAAATGCTTTAATAGCAAGATGCGAGCCGATATCACTTAAAACATATTTATCACCACCATGTCCATCAGATACAGCTGCAAGTACCAGAGGTTTCCCACGATAGTAATGTTCACATGCAATTAATGAATCTTGGCAGACTTTATCATTAGCAATATGTGAAGCACCTCTTGCTGAGGCACCTACTATTTGAAAATTCTCTCCGGATATAAATAAGCTTTGTG
>JALUWO010000377.1 GCA_027019405.1 Candidatus Altimarinota bacterium
TTACATTTTGCTTCAATAGATGATAAAAAAGGAATGCTAGAAAAATTATTAGAAAATAGAAACAAAGAACTAGAGAAGTTTAGTATAGAAGTTAACAAAGAAGAATTATTTGAAATATATACATAACAAATCATTGGAGAGAAATATTTGACCCTGCGGCTCAAATATTTCTCAACTCAGTCGTTATCCGCTCGCTACGCGACCGGATAACGGGGGTGCGGGTTGAACACGCGCCCCCGTTATATCCAAGCAACTTGACAAAAAATGTCAAAAAAGGAATTTGAATATGCCTATTTATAGCCGTAAATTGGTAAATTTTAATGTTTGGAGATTTTTGTGAAAAAATTAAGTGTAGGAATTTTAATACTTATAGTATTTATTGGTTTAAATGGATGTGCTACAAAATATCAATATCATTCAGTTATATCAGAAAAAGGAAGTTTAAATTATAAAGTAAATCTTAAAATGGAAAAGAAGTTTAAAACTTTAAATCCAACACCATTTAATATAATTACTGTTTACATAAACAATAGAGAAGTTTTAAAAGGCCCTCTTAGTGGATCAGAAGAAGGTTCTTTAGAAGGTGTATTTGAGAATAAAAAATTAGAATTAAAATGTGGCAGAGAAAGTCTATTTGATGTGAATTTAAAATGTACCATTCATTTAGGGAATATGAGATTAGGAGTATATAAGATAGTACAAACTATAAAATAATGTAAAATTTATATTCTGTAGATATAACAAATCGTAGCAACAAAAATATGTTACCCTAGCCGAAAAAAGCTTTGAAAACTAGAGATATTTAGCTACCATTGTAGAACTTAAAAGAGTACACAAACAGGTAACATATTTTTGTACTCAACCGTTATCCGCTCGCTACGCGACCGGATAACGGGGGCGCGGGTTGAACACCCGCTAGTCATCTGTCACGTAGCGCCAGATAACAAGCGGGAGGAGCAGACAATTTCATCAGAAAATTAAAATTTTCAGTTGAAATCACTACTCACCCGCGCCCCCGTTATGAGTCAGTTGTAAGCACTTTGCTTAGGGAAGCCTGTTTTCAAGAAAGTTGAAACTTTTATGAAGAGAGTTTAAAAGCTAAATGCAAGGAAGAAAGTCAAAAGCCTTCTCCTGAAACGCTAACAAGCTTACTAACTGATGTTACGATAATCAAAATCTTTGAATTTACAGAAAGTAACATTGCAAAATTCTATTGGTATTGATAATGCTTAGCAGAAGGTATGCAAAAACTACAAGATATATACATCAATTTTC
>JALUWO010000378.1 GCA_027019405.1 Candidatus Altimarinota bacterium
TGAATATAAAATCGCGGACTCAAGCACAAAGTGGCCGGATAAACTCCGTCATGGGTGGCCGGATGTCAAGCGTCACAGGTGGCCGGATAAAAACGCGATTGGTGGCCCGTTTGGTGCGTTTTTTGCACTATCAAATAGAAACATCACTATTCTGGGTACAAACTAAAAAGAATATCCTATCCCAAAGTATCCTGTTGAAGTATTCATTTTAAAGTCACTTTTTGTAAAGTTGAAATTTGCTCCACTTACATCTAGGTTTATGTTATTAAGCTTCCATGATGTATATTTATAGCCTAAAATTGCATAGAGTCTAGGGCTGAATGTTATAAAACTAATTTTTTTATTGTATGACGAAAAGTCAAATCTTATACCTGCATCATATTTTTGAAATATCCCATTTGCAGTAAAATCACTCTGTGTATAGCTATTTTTGATACTACCTGTTTGGTAGGCATATGTTGCATCGCCATAAAATGAAAAATATTGACCGACACTTTTTCTGAAAGCAATGCTCGGACCGATTTTATAAGTAAGTATTTTTGTTTTACTTTTTTTCATAGTATTCATAAGGGAATTACTTGTTGAATCGTTATTTGAACTACTTTTACTGCTATCAATCCATGGTGTTGATAAACCTAACATAAGAGATAACCCCATAAAGTTTCTTTCATCTTTGTGTATTAAATCTTTTCCTAATCCGATATTAATATCTAATCCTTGTGGTCTGTAATCTATAGTCGGAGATACGATTGGCGTGGTAATTAAACCTGTAAAACTATTAAAAGAACTTTGTCCTTGTGTTATTGTTTTTGAATCATACCATGTAAAATCATATGTATAAAACCATGTTGTAGAAAAGAGGTTCTTGTGTTGCTCTGCTATCGTATATGTTGTAATATCCGCAAAAATTGTTTTATCTAATCCTACAAATCCTCCGGATATATCAATAGTACCTTTTCCTATTTGTATTTCACCTGCATTTGCTGTAATTGACAATGTGCATGTCAATATAAAAGCAACACCTAATTTTAATAATTTCATTATTCTCCCTTACTTATGTTATATGTGTAATTATACCCCCCCCATTCAAAAATTAACTTAAATTGATTTTTTAAGCTTTGGTTCTGATTAACATAATGCGCGTTTTCTTGATTGCTTGCTTAAAGTGGCGCTCTACAAGGGCTTTTTGAAGTTGCGAAGTAGTTTATCCACTACTTGTTTAAGCTATGGGGGCTTAAATAGGTTCGTTTTTTACGATTCTGTTTAAGAAAAG
>JALUWO010000379.1 GCA_027019405.1 Candidatus Altimarinota bacterium
AAAAATAAAACAATGTTAATTGAATTTATAATTATGGTTATTTTCTTTTCAGTTATATTATTCTTTGCTTTATTAGGGTTGGACTTAAAAATAAGTTTATTTTATTGAGATTATTATAATTTATATAATATACTCTTATTTATTTTAATGATTGTTTGATTTTCACAAATATGAAAAATAGTTGTAAATAATTCAAATGAAAAAGAATTAAATGAATTAAGTAAATATTTAATTGATAGAGATACAGAAAAATCAATTAAATATGCATTATATATAAAGACTATATTTAATTTTATTCTTCGTATACTTTGATTTCTTATTTTTTGAATAATTATTTGATTATTTATAGTAAACTTAAAGTCTGAATTTGTTATGTATAAAATTGTATATTTATCAATATATTTTGCAATAATAATTAGTTTATTCTTGATGTATCATTTATCAATTAATTATATACAACATAAGATTGAAAATAAAGATTTATAAATAAAAAGTATTGATTATTTTTTAAATAATGATATAATAGATTTAATAAAAATATATTTATTATTTATAATATTTTATATAAAAGATGAAAAAGATGAATAAAATTAATCCACTTTATACAATTAACTGAAAGAATGTTATTGTATTTGATAAATTTTTAAAGAATAAAGTTTATCAAAACTTAAATGTTGAGATATATAATAAATTTATTTCTAATTTTTCTAATAAAATCTTAACTAAACAACTACCAATTAAAAATTGTCAGATTAACAAAGTTTATTTTTTATATCCATATAGTATTTGATATGGTTATCCTAAAACAAATATTTCACAATTGCTTGAAATAGCTAAATTGTGAAATAAAAAATATTGTAATTATATCTTTAAAAATTATCTTGAAACAATAATTCCTAATATTATTAAAAACTATGATGCAATAGTTTTTGTTCCACCATCAATATCAAGGCAATGTAATATTCTTAACTTAATTAAGAAACAAGTCCAAAAAATATGAAAACAAATTATTTATTCTTATAAAAAGGAATTATGACCACAAATAAAAACTATCAAAAATTTAGAAGAAAAAATTAAAACTGCAAATATTAAATTTGGTGTTTGAAAAGTTAATGGGTGAATAAAAAAAATACTTATTGTTGATGACGTGGTTAATACTTGAGCAAGTATTTGTAGTATAGCAGAAAAAATTAGGAATAAAAATAAAAATGTTATAATTGATAGTTTCTGTTTGATTTGAAGTTTAGATAATGAAATGATAAAAGAAATTTA
>JALUWO010000380.1 GCA_027019405.1 Candidatus Altimarinota bacterium
AAGTTGTTTTTTTATCAAAGGTTTATATTTTATATTTTCTGTAAGTTCTTCATTTATAAAAAAATACTTCTTATCTTGAGGATAATTATATCACATTAAATCATAAAATATAAGTTCTTTCATTTAAGTTATTTATTTTTAAATATCTATTTATTTTATACTATATCTGTTTGAAAAATCAATTGTAAAAAAATAAAAAAACTACTTATATTTCAAAGTAGCTTAAATAATTGATTTATTTATATTGATGGTTTAGATATAAATTCATCTATTTTTTTTCTTTCTTCTGGTGTTATTTTTCAATCTTTTTCATACTTTTCCATCATTTTTGTAAATTTAACCATATTTAATTTTCCATCGTCATACAAATCATATATTTTTTTAAACTCTTCTTCATTTATCTGTGGAAACATATCGTTTATCATATCAAATAATTTATTTTTCGATCTAAGTCCTCTATTATTATTAAATATTCTAAGATCATTTAATACTCATATTAAAGTTATTACTCATAAAGTTATTCATACTCAAGCTGAAAACATTTCTCATACAGATCAAAGAACAAAAAATACTAAAACTATAATTGATCATACAAACAACCATCATTCAATACCAACATCACTATCTAATGAACTATTAATATATTCTTGAATTTTTTCTTTCATCGTAATCATATTATCTTTATTTTCATTTATTGTATCTATAAGTCAATTTAAATACTTAATTCACTTTAATTTAATTTCATCATTATCCTTACTATAAAATAATAATGTAGCATTATTCATAATTTTATCTTTAAAATTATCTGGTAAATTTAAATTATTTAATTTACTCTTAAATATATCAAATTGTTTTGTAGACTCTTTTAAAATATCAAATTCTGATAATTCTTTTTGTGTTTCTTGTTTTACTTTTTGTTTTTCTAATTCTTTTCTATTAACACTATTACTAATTTCGAACTTTTCCATTTTCATTTTTATTAATTATAAAACTGTACTTATTATTATTATTATTATTATTATTTTGTCAATTTTTTTTGCATTTTAATATAAATCTAGTATTTACCAAAATATATGTTTGAAAAATCAAATTAAAAATATAGTATAATTTTATCATTTATAATTCATAATTAAATAAATGTTAAACATCTATCAATGATTTTATAAAAATATTTGACCACTTAAAGATAAAGAAATTTTGGTAAATTATAAAGATGGAAAAATATTGGTAAAAGCTCCTATTTGAACTTGAAAAAGTTTTCTTTTTTT
>JALUWO010000381.1 GCA_027019405.1 Candidatus Altimarinota bacterium
AGTTATGTAATGACAGTATGAGGAAAACCTATTATAAATATAGATGAATATTTTAATCAATTCCCACAAATCAGGGAATTATTAGAAAGTCAAAAGGATATTGCAGAGGTAAATATGGCTGTTATAGATAAAAAATATTTTGCAGGGTTAGATACTAACCCAACAAATACATTAAAAATGTATACACCATTTATGTCTAGTATAATAGCATTTGAAACTAATTTCCCTGTTGAAATAAAACAATGATGATCTATCTCATACATTTCTAGGGACGTATTAGTTTTTATTAAAGATATTATATGACATAATGTAAACATTCCAGAAAGAAATCTTATTGATGCTATTGATTATGGTAAATATGTTAAACAATTATGAAATATTCCAAAAGAACCTAATGCAAGTTTATTAAAACAAATAGCGAAGATAGATGATAAAGTTAAGAGAATGTTGTTTATATACAATAAATTATCAGAATTATTAGAAAAAGAAAAATTAAATATAAAGAAGGAGAAAGAAAAGATTTCGAAAATTAAAGATAAATTTAATAATGAAAAGTATTTCCAAATATTTGTACTAAATACATTGTTGGTATTCTTAAAAGAAGATAAGGTACAAAATCTATCTAAATTATCATGGTTCTTTAAAAATTCAGAAGATAAAATATTTGATGAATTATTAAAGTGAGAAATAGCATTATCACTTAAAACTAATAGTGAACAAAAATTAGAAGAGGTAAAAACTGTACTAAGTAATAAGATGAGTGAAAAAGAAATAGAAGAATTAATTGAAACTGTAAAAGAAGATCTTAAAGATAAAAAAGATTATATAAAAGATTTTGAGTTAACAACTAAATATACTATAGCTTATCAAGATAAAGTTAAAAAAGATGCTGAAAAACAAGATTATTCTAAGATTATTGCAATGTATGAATTGATGTTTTAAATAAGTTTAAATTAAACTTGAAATTCAGTTTATATTGTTATTATAATTATTGTATGATAATATTATCATACAATAATATGAAGTGATTGCCGTCCTCATATTAAGTCCAGAGTTGAAGGTGGAGTAAAAATGAACAGCCGTAGAAACCAAGAACTTAATTCTTGGTTTTTTTCTTTATAGATTATAATTTTAATTTCTAAATAAAATAATTATGTTTCTAAAAGTAAGCAAGTTAGCATTTAATAAAGTATCTAAGGAAAGGTTGTTAAAATGAATTAGTGAGAATATTGAGGACATCGAAGATACAACAGATGAAAATGTTTA
>JALUWO010000382.1 GCA_027019405.1 Candidatus Altimarinota bacterium
TTTAATTTAATTTACATACTATAAAAAATAAAATGCAAATACAAAATCAAGCACAACTTGCATTATTATGACATATTAAAAAAAAAGCAAAAAATATCTTTGAGAAGTTTTTATGATGAACTATGTACATAAAATTTGATGGTTTTATTACTTTAAATAGAGGAGTTCCCAATATAGTAGGAGCCTGGAATTTAAAGGATGCTATAAGTGAAAACAGCAAGAATAAAATTATCAAAAAACAATTAATTGCAGATTATATTAAAAAATGATATGCAATGGATGATGCTGAAAAAGAAGCAAACAAAATAATATCAACAAAAGTAAAACAGCAATTAATATCAATTTGGCATACCATATTAATAACTGAATGTACTCAAATTGATCCTAATACAAATCAAATTGTATGAATTTATAATAAAGAATTTTATAACCTTCTGTTATGAGCAAAAAAAGATAACAAGTTGCTAGAAATAATAACCTGGACATTAGCACAATTCTCTATTATGACTAATAATGTCTTAGCTAATGAAAATCAGTCTTTATCCACGTGAATATCTTGATGAGTAAATTATAATATATCAACAGTTACAAGAAAATTAATAAATCATGCAAGAACTCAATTTGACAGACAACTAAAAGATAGATATATATCAGAAAAAAATAGATTATCTCCCAAAAATATGAAATATAATTGAGTGAACTATTAACATTTTATAAATTAAATTATATCTAAATATGAATACATATACACTAATAACACTTTGAACGATGTTATCATTTATTGGGTGAGCATTTATGTTTAATGCACACGACATGTGAAAACTTGTGGATAATAAAACAAGAACAGTAGAAGCACAAAATATAAATATGTTATCTAAACTAAAAAGAGATAATATGGATACGATATCTATGTTAAATAAAACAATTATTGATAATATAAAAGTATGAGATATTGTTCTACAGGCTAATAAAAAAGATATCTTATATGGTGGAGAAGTAAAACCAGAAGTATGATACAAATTTAAAAAAGCATTATATATATCAAAAACTGTTTGATTTGATAGTAATAAATTAAAAACAACTGATAAACCAAGAATTTTTACTTTAACTAATGTACATGATGATTTAAATTGTAAGCCTTGATATTTAGTTGATACTACTAGTTTAAGTGATATTATTAGAAAACTTAAAGTGGCAAAAATTGACCCTAAAACATTTAAAGATATAAATTGAAATGTTAAGACTATAAGTGAAATAAAAAAAT
>JALUWO010000383.1 GCA_027019405.1 Candidatus Altimarinota bacterium
GTTTTATGAAAAAAATTTGCTATTTATAGAAATATTTCAGCTTTTTTCTTAGCTATCATAGTAGCAATAATCACAGTTTATATTTATAATTTCATAAAATAATGACAGAAAAGAAAACAAGTTATTGAAAATGGTATTTTTTAGTTATTGTGATTGTTTTGTATTTAACAGTTTTTTTCTTTTCAAAAGGCAAATTTTTTGCTATTTGGCATAGTTTTTACAAACTTATGTTTAGTATAGTCCCAGTATTATTTTTTGTATTTATTTTGATGTTTTTGGTAAACTATTTTGTCAGTAATGAAATATTAAGAAAATATATGTGAGAAGAATCTTGATTGAAATGATGGTTTATTGCAATTTTTGGTTGAATTTTATCAGCCTGACCAATTTATGCTTGGTATCCTTTGATGGAAGATTTACAGAAAAAATGAATTAAAAACAGGTACTTAGCAGCTTTTTTATACAATAGATGAATTAAACTACAATGGGCACCTGTTTTGATAACTTATTTTTGATTAACTTATTCAGTTATTTTACTTATTGTAATGGCTATTTTATCTATACCTCAATGAATTATAGTTGAGAAATTTACAAAAAAATAATTAAATCTAATTACTATTAAACAAACAAATATTTTATTATTTTAAATTTCTAACTATTTTTTTAAAAAATTCCATATAAGATTTTATATTTTCATAATTTTTATTTTCCAAATCTGTAAATAACCATCCTGTATAAACTATAAATGAACTTAAATAATTATAATAATCTTCAGTCCAATATCTTGAATTTTTTAAAATATTATCTTTTGATTTTTGAAAGAATTTTTTAAATATCTGTTCATATTTTTTATATTTATGATGAGTATTTATTTTAAATTGTAAAGATTTTATTTTATTTTCTATTTGTTTTTTTTTCTCTACTTCTTTTAAAGTTTTTATAAAGTCATTTATAACCATTTTTAACTGGTTTTTAGTTATTTTTCATAAATTATAATCTTTTATTTTTTCAGTTAATTTTTCTGTCTTTCAAACTAAAACTTTTTCTTTCAATCATTTTTTTTCTAAATAATTCAATAAAACTTTCTTACTTCTTTTAGATAATTTAATCGCAAAATCTTTATTTTTTATTTCTTGTAATTTATTTTTTAAAATATTTTTTTTTGCTACTTTTATTTTCTTACTTTTAAATTTTTGAAAATTTCATCATCAAGCTCATCATCAATAACTTTTGAAATTAACTTTTTTATCATTTCAAT
>JALUWO010000384.1 GCA_027019405.1 Candidatus Altimarinota bacterium
GCAGGTATGAGTGAAGCCATAAATACCCTTTTTCCTCTTTCTGATATTCAAAAATGTGTCGTGCATCTTGATAGAAATCTTTATCGCAATATGAAGAAAGAAGATGCACAAAAAGTTACAAAAATATAGTATAGGTTTGGATATAATTAAAAAAATTAAAAAAAGTTGGACAATTATAATGTCAATTAAATATAAGTTTAATAATAAAATATATAAATACAAAGGTGGGCAGAAAGATTCTTATGGATATTTAATATACGATATTTTTAAGTATTATTTAGAACAAAACTCAAATAAAACATATGAAGAGTTACAGGCTATTTTTAATCCACTACATAAAGAATTTTCTGGAAAAAATAGTAATAAAAAAGTTGTTTTTGATAAAAAAGACTTTTTAAATTGGTTTAATAGTCCTAATAATAATGATGGAGATAAGCATAAAAGGTATTTTGGATATGGTAAATATGCACCACCTACAAATTATAATGGTATAGAGTTATATTTTACAACTCAGTGGGGAAATAAAAATGGAGATTATGGAAATATTAATACATTTATAGATTTTACGATTAATGAATTAAACTACAGTATTGAAATAATAGAAGATTTAACTATTTTTGACAAATTAGTATCTGTATTGAGAGATAAAGAAAAAGAAATTTTCAGCAGAAAACAAATAATAAGTATGGTATTAGATAAATATCCTTCTACAAATGAAACATCAATTATTCCATCTGATTATTGCTATAATAAAAAAAATAAAGGAAGTTCAAAAGATGAATTATTTTTGTATTTAGAAAATGCAGAATATAAATATGTGGGCACAAATAAGAATACTAATGTGAAATCCTTAATTGATTTATTTATCAATATTCTCGAAATCAATAATAATGATGAACTTACTGATTTTGGATTAAAACTTGAAAGCATATCTTCTCAATTGAACAATAGTAATACATTTTTTTATGTGTATACTAATGATGCAAAACAGATAATAGCAAAACCGATTGGAGGACAAGCTCGAAGTCAATCTATAAAAACAGGTTTAGAAAAATGTTTAAATAACAGCACTCTTAAATGCAATGAACTTACAAATCCAGATAATATTTATGGAAAAGCTATAATTAAATATATAATAGAGAATTTTACAAGTCCATCAACATTTACTCAAGAAGATAGCACCAGTATAACAACAAAATCTACACCTATAAACAAAATATTATATGGACCTCCGGGTACAGGAAAAACATAT
>JALUWO010000385.1 GCA_027019405.1 Candidatus Altimarinota bacterium
CTTTTATTTGCCATATTAATTTCTTTATTAAATAAAGTTATATTTAGTATATAAATTTTATTACATTTTTCCAATCAAAATCCGTTTTCGTAACGGAGTGGAGAAAACACCATATTTTCCCCTCTTTTAAATTAAAAAAATCAAAAATTCCTTATTCTTTTAAAGCCTAACAACAAAATTTTTAAATTCAAATTTTTTCAAATGTATGTCATATAACGTTTCAGTATATGCGATGTTTTGCGTAACGCAGTGAAGCAAAATATGGGAGAGCGAAGTGCAACGAGTGAACCGCATATACTGTGTTAGGCGAAGGTATTTTTTCTAGAGAGAAACGGAAGAAAAAATAAGTGCAACGACCCCTTGAGTGCCAACAAATTTTATTCGGGCATAAATGTTCCAATAATTGTTAAAATCAACAAAATAATTGCTAAAATTATCAGTATTATCTGCCACCAAGTAAATTTTTTCATAGGCAGATTCTTTTCCTCTTTTTGCCAATATGTATTCATTGCATTTACTAATGGCAACATAGGAATAAAAGAAAAAAACGAGATTAATCAGTATGGATCTGGTAATTTCCAGAGTATTGAAATAACAAAATAACTAATACCAATCATTGTTGGTGAATAACCGCAAGAGATATTTTTTTCTTTTAGAAATTCTTGAATATATCTAGCAATACTTCCTGCCCATAAAGGAGCAAACCATGCACGCCAAAAAGGAGAAATGTTTAATTTTTTTTCTTCTTTGAGTAATTTCCAATTTCTATAAAACCAAACAAGCTCATAAATTCCAAAAGTAATAACTGATAGAAAAATAAATTTTCCAGTCGGAACTACTTTTGAAAACTGTTCTTGCTTTTCTTGCTTTTTTTGTTCTGTAGAAGAATCTACTGTTTGTTTATTTAACCATTCTCCACAATGTTTGCATTTTACTGCATCAGAAAGAATATCTTCTGCACAAAATGGACATTTTTTATTTTGTTGATTTTTTTCAATCATAATGTTGTTAAATTAAAGAATAAAATTTGTTGGCATTTCGCCTAACTAGACACTATACGAACAATTTGCTTGATAATATTTTAATAAATAATATTATACGAAATATATAATAGTGTTTAGTTATCTAAATTTAGAATATAAAATTATAGAAAAAATGCAAGAGTATTTTGATAAATTAGAAAAAGAATTAAAACTTAGAAATTACTCTTTTCAAACTATAAAAGCTTATAAAACTTGTGTTAAATAT
>JALUWO010000386.1 GCA_027019405.1 Candidatus Altimarinota bacterium
AACCATGAGAATGTAAAGTAGTTTCTATACCTAGCTTATTTGTAAGTTTAATTTTTATATGTGCTCATTTTTCTACTTGAATAATTGGTCAAGGTATCATTCCATTATATGAAAGTCTTCTAATAATTCTATTTCATACTTCTTGTTTTACAGGATATGCTACCATTTCATAAGTATCTCAATCTTTTAGTTTTACTATCTCAGATTTTTTTGCTTCTGGTAATCACTTTGTTGAAGTAGAAAATGTTTCTCATCAAAACATATTTCACATCATTCATTCCATCATTCATATTGGTTGTTTATTTTCATTATCTCATCTATCTCACATCATTTTATTCATATCTTCATCCACTCATACTTTCTCATCATTATCTCATCTCATCATATTATGAATAGGATTCCAAGATAAATTATTATTTATATTATACATATGAAAAGCTCATACTGATACCATTAATAATAAGAATATTGCTATTGCAATTAATATTTTTTTAATCATTTTTCTATTTATTATAAAATTAAGTACTAAAAAAACTATCTATATAATAGATATAAAAAATTTGGACAATAAAAAATTGTCTATTTTTTATAAAAAATAGATAGTTTAAGTATTTGATTTTATAATTTTGATTAAATTAGAATAAGAAAAAAACTTAATTTTTCTTTTTAAATTAGGTGGAGAAATATTTTTTATTAATTTTTTGTTTTCTAAAAAATATGAGCTAATTGGAATTATAGCTATAAAATTAGAAACTTTTATTTTTAAAACCTTTTTAGAAAAATTTGAATTTGAAAAAGGTAATTTTATTTTTAAATCTGAATAATGACAAGCTTTTTTACAAGTATCTGAATCTAAATGATTACAATGCATTTGCATAATTCACATTTTAGAGTCCATATTTTTCTGCATAGCAAAAGCCATCATAGAATTATGTCAAAATCCTATAATTATAAAAGCTAATAATACAAAAAATGAAACTATTTTTTTAAACAAATCTGGTAATTTTTTATTAATTAATATAATACTTATTATATAATTTAATAATTTTTGTAAAGAAAAAATAATAAAAATGACAAAATTAAATAAAACATTTGATAATTTAATCAATATTTTAGAAAAAAATAGATACTGAAAAATATTAATAGATATAATAATAAATTGAAAAGTTCCTTATTTTAATTTTACAAAAAAATATTTAGTTTATATTTCAATAATTTCATTAATAATTTTTATAAGTCCAAAAATGTATAAAGATTTTTGAGAATGGGGAATGAATTTACTTTTAACAATTTTATTTATTTCTCCTTTATATAAAATATTTCCAAAATTTAAAATACTAACTAAAATCTTAATTTTAAGAAGAGCAATCTGAATAATTATATGATTTTTTATTTTAGCTCATATAATATGATATATTTTAATAAATAATATAAATTTTTTTACTTTAATAGAAAAAGAAATACTTAATTATAAAAATCAATTATTTTGGTGATTATGGTGAACTATTTTTATGATACTTCCATTTATTACTTCAAATAATTTAAGTCAAAAAATACTTAAAAACAAATGGAAAATAATTCAACAACTTACATATTTATTTTTTATATTTTGAAGTATTCATATCTTTTTAATAAAAGGACATATTTGAAAAATTCTAATAATTTTTGTTTGGTTAACATTAAAGTTTATAGCTTATAAAAAAGTAGTTATTTTAAAATAACTACTTTTTTATAAATTTTCAAAATATTTTGATATCCATATCACTCAATTCAAAATCTTTAGGTAAATTTTTAATTTCAATATCTTTATCTAAATCAAAAATTTCTCAAGTTTTTTCATCAATTAAATGAATATGATTTCAATTATTTTTTTCAAAATATGCCTTTTTTCATATTCAAGTAACCTTTCTCAAATCATTAGTTTTTACTAATTGTTCTACATTTCTATAAATACTTGATTTCCCTGCTTCAGGAAAATTTTTTGAAATTTCTTCAAAAATTTCTTCTACAGTTAAATGTCTTTTATCACATATATTTATTATATCATCTTTATAATAATGAGTCTTCATTTATTCTATACTTAATTACTAATTTTTAATATAATAAATAAATATTATAAAAATGCAAACTTTTTTGAGAATAATTCTCATTTTAAATTTGACATAAAAATAAAATATGATAATATTCTAAATGAGAATAATTCTCATTTTAATTAATAACTATTATAATTATGAATAATTTATATAAAAAAGCTTTAGAAGCTCATAATATTATGTTAGATTTACATATAGATACAAAAACTACTGATCCCCTTTTTCATAAAGAAACAGAATGATTTTATGAAACTTTATTTGAAGTAGCTCATAACATTTGAGAAAAATATGTAGATTTATGAAATAATTTAACTTCTTTAAAATTACAAGAGAAAAAAAATAAAGCTAATAAAATAATAAATGAATTAAAAAAAGAAATTGAAATATATAAAGAAAATAATAAAATAACTTTATGAACTGAAGATTTACTTGGATCTCTTAGTAACTCTTTAGAAAATATAGAATGAAGTTCTAAATGATTTTTAAAATAATAATAATTCTCATTTTAAATTTGACTTAAAGATTTTTTTTAATAATATCTGTATATGAGAATAATTCTCATTTTAAATTTTATAATTACTAACTATATAAACTATGGAAAACTTAGAAATACCTAGAATACCATTAATTGGTGAAGATGCTCCTTCTTTTTCATGTCCAACTACAAAAGGATTTATTAATTTTCCTGAAGATAATAAAGGAAAATGGACTGTACTTTTTAGTCATCCTGCTGATTTTACTCCTGTTTGTACAACAGAATTTATGGGATTCCAAGATAAAAAAGAAGAATTTGATAAAAGAAATGTAGAATTAATTGGTTATTCAGTTGATGGTTTACAATCACATATTGCATGGGTAAGAAATATTAAAGAAAAATTTGGAGTTGATATAGAATTCCCAATTGCTGCTCATCCATCAATTGCTACAAAATATGGTATGTTACAACCAAGTGCTGATGACTCTCATACTGTTAGAGCTGTATTTATAATTAATCCAGAAGGAAAAATTGCTGCACTTATGTATTATCCATTATCTAATGGTAGAAATGTAGATGAAATAATTAGACTTGTTGATTCATTACAAATGACAACTGAACATGGTAGAGCAACTCCAGCTAATTGGCCAGAAAATAAAATTTTTGGAAGTGATGTAATTGTTCCACCAGCTAGTTCATGTGAAGAAGCTAAAGAAAATACTTCAAAATATGAATGTAAAGATTGGTATATCTGTACTGAAAAAATGCCTAAATAAATAAAAAATACTTAATTTATATAAATTAAGTATTTTTTATTTTATAGGACTAGGTTTTCAAAAATAATATCATTGAAATCAATCAATTCATATTTTTTTAATTGACTAATATGTAATAAGTCAATTATTAATAATCTAAATCAATTCCAAAATCAATCTTTCAACTATAATTTCCTGCTGCTTGAAGTTTATCAATTATAGCTCATATTTTTAATGTATAAGTATATATATTTAAATCTCAATTAGTATTTAGAGTTCAAGAATCACTTAGAATAATATCATCATTATAATCACTTAGATTTCAATCATTATTTTTATCATATCACATTCATAAACTTCAATTATAATATGGAATAAAATCACTATTATTTGTATGAGTTAAAGCTTTATTTTTTTTCAATTTTACTCTAAATCATGCTCATACAGTTTTTACTGTAACAGTTAAAGTATTTCAAAAAGTATTAGTATTACTATTCAATTTTCAAATATTTATACTTCAAGTTGATATTATTAATTGAGGTTCATCTATATAAAAAGTAGTTAAATAATTAGCACTAATATTTCAATTATTATCTGCTATATTAAAAATAGCTTTATATTTTCAATAATCAAGATTATTTAAGTCATAACTTGCTCAAGTTTGTGTTAATATTCAAGATCAAACTAAATTTGAAACATCTGTCCAACTTGAATTAGAAGAATTCCATTTTTCTAAATTTAAAACTCAAGAATTAGTATTTATTCATACTCAAGTTCAATATTCTGAACTATCAGAATAAGAAAAACTAATATTATGATTAGCTCAAGGTAATAAACTTCCTGATGCTATACTTCCTGATAAAATTATAGGAGCAACTTTATCTAAATCCCATTTTTTTCTTAAATAGTCATTTACTATACTTAAATCTGTTGCAGTTAATGCATGATTCCAGGAAATTAATTCTCATAAACTTCATTTAAAATAATGTCAATCTCAAGGATTTGTATTATTATCAGATAATCTAACAGCTCATCATCTAATTTCTCAAATTGAAATAGATCAAGCATGAGCTCTTTGATAATCAATATTATTTAATGTTCAAATTAATTGTCCATCAATATAAACATCAAAAGTATTATTTGCTATATTACTATCTACACTATTTTGAACCATTGAAACATTATAAACTGTATTTGGCTGTAAAGTTCAAGTTAATGTCTTATATTGATCTCAAGATTGCCACTCAACATTATTCCAAGCTCAAACATATAATGTTCAAGATTGAACTTGAATAGCATATCATCTAGATCAACCTCATTGTTCATAAATATTTTGAAAAGTATTTATATCATCACTAGTTTTAAATACTATAGAAAATGACTTTTCATCATATTTTGGTGCTGTATTTAAATCATATTGATTATCTATATTATATTCATCATCTACTCAATCAAAAACAACTCAAGGATTATTAGGATTTATAATTCAAGAACTATAAAATATAGCCTGACTACCTGTTGTAGCTTGATATGCATCATATCAATAAAATTTATCCTTTACTAATGATAATCAAGTTCAACTTTGAGGAAATGAAGTTCAAGCATTTGCTTTTGGATCTTCCAAATCTATATCTAAAACTTTCCAAGGTATTCAAAGTGGATCAATATAAAAATAAACTTTTTTATTAACACTATTTCAATCTACATTTCATATAGAAAAATTTGCTTCATATTCTCATTGTAACCAATTTCATGTAGCATAATATGTTCATGTTGAAGTTGTAATATTTGTTAATCCAGAATCAATTAAACTTCATGATAAATCAGCTCAAAAATTTCATGAATCTAATCTTTTTAAAGATAATAAAGCTGAATTTGAATCTATTCAATTTCATCATAATCAATCTTTATAATAAAATTCTAATTTTAATCCATTTGAAGTTTTAAATAAATCATAATCATTTATATTTGATCATGTAATTATGGGGTATATTTGAAAACTTAATCACCATTTATTTTTCAAATACATATCAATTCATTGTCTCTCAGTACCTGTTAATGCATGATTCCAAGAAATAAACTCTCCTATATTTCATTTAAAATAAGCAGGTCAATTTGTAGAAGAATTATCACTAGCTTTTACTGTATTTCAATTTATATATCACAATCAAATACTTCATCAATGTGCTCTTTGATAATCAACATTTGATAAACTGGCAATTAAATTTGAATCAAGATATACTTTTAAAGTTTTTGAATTAGTACTTTCCTGTATCATAGTTAAATAATAAGTTTGATTTGGATTTATAACTCATAAATCTACAAATTTATATTGATCTCAACTAGCCCATTCTTTATTATTAAAAACTCAAGCATATAAATGTCCATTTTCTATTTGTATATTATATCACCTTGCTGTTCATCATTGTTCATATATATTTTGAAAAGTATTTATATCATCACTAGTTTTAAATACTAAAGCAAAAGACTTTTCATAATAACTAGAAGCTGTATTTATTTCTGTTTGATTATCAATATTATAATAATCATTACTTCAATCAAAATTTAAATTTGGATGATTATTAATAGCTCAAGTATTATAAGTTGGAATTGTTCAACCTGTATTATTATATGCATTATATCAATTAAACTTATCAGTAAAAGGAGACACTTCTGATCAAGCATTAGGCTCATTTGTAGAATCTCAATCTCAATCAGTATCTTGTCCATCATACCAAAAAACTGGATTTACTATTTCTGTAGGACTTTCAATAGTTTTTATATTAACACTATCTAGTTCAACTTTTTGAGTTCAATCACTATTTAAAAATGCTTTAAATAAAAAACTTCAAGTTCATGCTATATTTAACTGATTAAATCAATATAAATTTGAATTAATTACACTTGCAGAATTTGAATCAATAACTCAAGAATTAGTTAATTGCCATTTACTTCAATTAAACCAATACCAATTATTTCAATTATCATATGAAATTTGATAAGTTATATTTCATTGATTATTTGCTCATAAAACTTCTGAAAAGCTATTTATACTTCAAGTATAATTATATGGAGTATTAGGAATAATATAAGGACTGTTTGTAGAATATTTAGCTTTCATTATTTCTAAAGAATCATCTACATTTCAAGCTGAAAAGAATAATGATCAAGAATTATATATATCATTTGTTCAATTAAGTAAAATAGTAGCAGATTTTGAAAGCTCAGATTCATGAATTGGATTTGTTGGATCTTTTATATTTACTACTTCAATTGCATCAGAACTTCTAGCAGAATTAAAAGAAAATCAATTATAAAGTACATTTTGTCTATTTGCATTTAATTTTACTGGAGTTCAATTAGAAATACTTCAAGTATGTACAGGATTAGTTGGATCATTTATATCAATCAATTCTAAAGCATCTGAAACATTTGATGATACATAAGCTATATTTCATGATAAACTTAATCATCTAGCTCAATCAAGTAAAGCTCAATTATCACCATTATTTACTTCTCAAACTATTGATATATTCTGAAAACTAGAATCTTGGTTACTTAAATCAATAACTTCAAAACTATCATTTCTATTTACTGAAACATAAGCATAAGTTCAAGATATTTCTGATCTATTTGCTCAATCAAGTTTTGTATGGTCTTGAATATTTTTTTTATAACTTGGATTTGATGGATCACTATTATCATAAACATTAAAAGCATCATCCTTATATGATGTAACATATAAATAATCTCAATAAACTTTAACATCTTTGGCTCACTTTAATTTAGCTGTATTAAATCAACTTCATTTATCAATTTCTCTAACAAAACTCATATTTGTTGGATCTGATATATCAATTACATTTACATTATCACTTAAATATCAAGCTACATATAAATAATTTCAAGTAAAAGCTAAACCAATTGGACCATCTAAAGACATTCCTCAATCTCAATCTGAAATAGTATTTACAAGTATAGGATTAGTTGGATCTGATATATCTATTGATTCAACTGAATCATTATTATATGCTGAAACAAAAGCATAATTTCATTTTACTACCACTCTTCTTGCCTGATCTAAAAGAGTAGAATCTTGAACTGCTCATAAGTGCTCTAAATGATATGGTAATCTAACTAAAGAATTTTCAATTCTAATATGATTTACATCAGTATCACTTAAAGTATAGTTAGCTGAAGAATTAAAATCCCAAGTATTTGAAACAGCAAAAACTTGTCCAATAAAACCTATTGGACTAATGATTTGAAAAATCATTAAAAACACAAGTAATTTTGCTAAAATTTTTTGCATAAAATAGATATTTTTTATATATTTATACCTATTTTTATATTATCATATTTTTAACTAAAAAAATAAAAAAATAACTTTACAAAAAGTTATTTTTATTTTTAAAATAATTATTAGACTACCTCATTCCCTATTTTTTTATACAAATCATAATAATATTTTACAAATTCTTTTAACTCTTTATTTTTAGATAAATTATTTCAATTTTTATCAGTTTCAACATAATTAAATAAAAATTCTCAAGCATCTTTTTTTTCTAAATAAATTAAAATTAATCTTTTATAATTTTTTATATAATTTTCTTTTAATTTTTCCCAATTTTTTTCAGTAAAATTTAATTTAATTTTAAATCATTTTACTTCTCTCCCTTGGGGAGAGATTGATAGAGGGATTATTTCAAATATTTCTGAATTAAACATTATATCAAGATGAATTAAACTTTCATTGTAATATGGTAAAACTTCAGTTATTTCCATATATTTTAAAAGTCCTATACATCTAACAATATGTGTTATTATAATATTTTTATTAAATTCTTTTTTCTTATCTTCTCACATAAAATAAGAAACTAATCATCAAGTTGTTGCTTTAAATTCTTCAATATTTTTAAAATTTCAAGTCTTTTTATTCATCTCTACTTCAGTATTTTTTGTAAGCCATAAAGTATGACCAAACTCATGACCAATTGTTTCTACATCATAAATTTCAAAAAATAATTTATCTTGATTTAAAATTTTTAAATAACTATCTAATAAACTTTCTTCTAAAACTTCTTTAGTTAATTTCATAAGAGGAGCTTTTTTCTTTCATTCAAGAACCATTTTAGGAAAAGCAAAAATCTTTTTTCAATACATTTCTGAAATTACTTCATCATTTGGAACAACTTGAGCTGAAAACATTCAATTTAATTCTGCTCAAAAATATAATACTGGTTCACTAATATATAATTGTACTCTATTAAAATTATCTTTTGAAAAATTATAAGATTCACTATATTTATTTCTTCAAATTTCATCATATAATTTTTCATACATATTTTCAATATCTTCCTTAACTTTAGATTTTAAAGTTTCAATATCAATAATTCTTAAATCCCATTCTGGAGCAACTCACTTTCTATATTTATCTTCATAAAATTCCAAAGGATGGCTAATTTGCAAAGCCCCTTTAATATCCATCCAAACTTCATCAACTTTTTGCCATTTATTTAATAATTTTTTAGTATTTTTCTCTAAAAAAGCTTCTTTTAATGATTCTAAATAATTAATATACATTTTAACTTCTCTCCCTTGGGGAGAGACTGAGAGAGGGACTAAATCTTCTATAAAATTCTGTAAAGCAACAATTATAGAATTAACTTCACTTCCAAAAGCT
The DNA here is from genome assembly GCA_027019405.1 of Candidatus Altimarinota bacterium. Taxonomy (GTDB): domain Bacteria; phylum Patescibacteriota; class Gracilibacteria; order BD1-5; family UBA6164; genus JALUWO01. The sequence continues at coordinate 9,007 of JALUWO010000386.1, forward strand.
TCAAAATAACTCATAATTTTTCAAGCTTTCAATACACTATAACTTCTATCTGACTCTTGTCCTTTTTTATCAACTTCTAATAATTGTTTTTCTCTCAAATAATCCATTATTTTTTCTGAATCATAGTTAAATTTTTTATCTAAAATTTCATTTTGCAAAATAATATAATTTTCCCAAACAGGCATAAATTTATTAAAAGCTTTTCAAACTTTTGATACTCACTTAAATATTGTTAACATAAAGTCTTTCTCCCTTTGGGGGAAAGATTTAGATAGGGAGATTTTTTCTAATTCATAAATAAATTTTTCTTGCAAATCAGAATAAACTCTAACTACATAATTGTATGCTTTATTTAAAACTTCCCTTTTATTTTGCAATTTATTTGGAATATTTTTTCAGATTTTTTTATTAAAATCTTCTATTTCTTTTTGTTTATTCTCTAAATATAATTCTAATGGTTCAACTCTTAATTCACTTATTCTAGAATAAGCAATAAATCTATTTTCAGAAGTTTTTTTCATATTTAACTCATCCAAAAAACTATCTAAAATTGGATGTGATTTAGTTCATTTTTCACTTAACTCCCAAAGATTTTTTACTTCATAAAAAATTTTGTTTTGTAATTTAATTATTTCTTGTGTGTTCATAAATTAATTATTCAATTATTATTTAAAATTTTTACCACAAATAAATCCACTACTCCAAGCCCATTGTAGATTAAAACCACCAGTTTTTCAAGTCACATCACAAACTTCTCAAATAAAATATAATCATGAGACTTTTTTAGCCATAAAATTTTTATCAAGTTCATTTAAATCAATTCATCATCAAGTAGCTTTTGCTTCTTTCCAAGATCTCCAATCTTGTAATCAAAATTCTATTTTTTCTTCATTTTTAATTTCCTCTTCAAAAAATTTATTTATTTTTTTTGTAGAATTTTTGGGATTTATCTTTAATTCAATTTTTATATTTTCTAAAATATATTTAATTTTTTCTTGTTCAGCCTCTATTTTTAAACTACTTAAATATTCTCATAAAGCATTTCAAGCATTAAAAACTATTGGTCAACTAATTCAAAAATGTGTAAATAAAAGTGGTCAAAATTCTCTATAAATTTCTTTTTTATTATCTTTTAAAATCAATTCACAATTCAAACTATTTCAAGACAATTCTTTAAAGTCCTTTTTTGTAACAAGTCAAACTAAAGCTCTTGTAGGATTAATAATATTTAATCAAAATTGTCTAGCAAAATTATATCATTCTCAAATAGTTCCAACTTGAAAAAAACTTTTTCATCAACTTGAAACTATTACATTTTTTGCTTGATATTCTTTTCAATCTTCACAAATAATATTAAAAATATTATTAGCCCCCTCCAAAGGGGGTTGGGAGGATTTTTTTATTTTTTTAACATTACTATTACATCTTATTTCACAATTATTTTTTCTAGCCTTTCTTACTAATAAATCAAGTAATTCTTTAGAATCTCAACTTTTAAGAATTAATCTTCCTCTATCTTCTTCAACTATTTCAATTCAATTCTCAGCAAAAAAACTCTGAATATCCCACTGATTATATTTAGCAAAAACTCAAAGTAAAAATTTCTTATTCTGTGAAAAATAGTCTCTTTCTGGAACTATATCAATATTACTAACATTTGCTCTTTCTCAACCTGATAAAAGGACTTTTACTCAAGGATTTTTATTTTTTTCTAAAATCAATTTTTTATAGCTTTTAGGTAAATTACTTCAAACAAAAAGTCATGCTGCTCAAGCTCAAACTATTATTACATCATATATCATTAAAATTCTTTTTTATGTTTTAAAATTTTTTTTGTAGCATTTATTACATTTTTAAATCTATCAGCATTTAAATGAATTCATCAAAAATATCTAGTAACAATAACAATAGTATTTACCATATTATCTCTTTGTAATTCTCTTAAAATACAATTTCAAGCTCAAGTTTCTCAATCATCATTTTTTCATTCTAAAATACTTCAATTATCTAATTTCATTCTATATGCATAACTATTATGAGTAGCTTTTTTAAAATATTTATCAGATAATAAAAATCATATAAATTCTTTAATTTCTTCTTTTTTTTCTATATATCATCATACAACTGTATATTTACTTTTTCTATCAATAATTATATTTTGTAATACTTTTCTTTTATATGATAAAATATAATTTTTTTCTAAATCTAAACTTAATTTTTGCATATAATAATTTTCTTAATTAAATTTTTCTTCCCACCATTTATCATCCATTATTCATTCTGATAATGTTAAAAATGCTTTTTTAACAAGCTGCACTTTTAAAAATAACTTTTTATCTGTTTTTATTCTTTCTTTCAAAGAATTATAATTTAATATTAATTCTTCTGCAACTGTAGCTTGATCCTCTGAAACATTTTCTTTTCAATAATTTCTTGCAAATCATACAACTCTTTTATCAATATCTTTATATAAATATTTTTTATTTTGTGTTTTTCTAATTTTAAACCATTCATCAAAATCATCATAATATTCCATTGCTTGATGATATAATTCATGATCAAAAGAATATATTAAATCTTCTCTAGATAAATAAATATTATTATCTAAATGAGTTTTAAATCATCATAATACATCTTTATTTCAATATTGATCTTCTTTATAAAAATATTCTAAAATAAAAATTCATTCCAATTTTATATTTTTTATATAATTGATAGGATAAAAATCTAATAATTTTTTTAATTTTAAAATTATATTATTAGATATTATTTTTCATAATCATCTTCAAAAAATTCATGCTGATATTGAATAAATATCATCAGTAATCAATTTAATTTCTATTCAATATTCTTTTTCTAAATATTCTTTTTCTTTAATCTTCTTCTCTAAATAATCTTTAAAAAAATTAAAATCATTAATAATTTTAAAAAATTCTTCATCATCAATTTTTTTTCATAATAAATCATTATCAACAATTGCTTCAAACAATTTAAAAGGATTATATAATATAGATTTATCAAACTTAGAATATTTTAATAAATCATATTCCAACATATCTATAAAATCTATAATTTTATCTGAATTATTTCCATCTAATTCATATGATATTTTTTGCAAAAAATTAATAAATTTTTTTTTATCATCATTATTTACAAATTCTATGTAAGAATATTTACTTAATATTTCTTTTATTTTTTTATTCATTAATATTATTTATTAATAATATTTTCTCTTCTTTTTTCATTTTTTTAATCTCCATTTCTCTCTTTGTTGCTTCACTTCTATTGTATCAATCTTCATAATATACAAGTTTAACTGGTTTTCTAGACAAAGTATATTTTGCTCATCATAATATTTTTCAATTATGTTGTCTAATTCTTCTATCTAAATCTGTTGTTATTCATGTATATAAAGTATCATCTCTGCATTTAACAATATAAACTTTATACATAATTAATATTTTAATTTATCAATTATAGCTAAAGCAAATTCTTCTACAGCTTCTGGTCAACTTCAAGTAATGATATTTCAATCAACAACAACATTTTTCTTTTCATACAAAGATCCTGATTCTTTTGCTAAATAATCTAAATTATTATCCCAATTTGCTCAAGTAAACTTTTTATTTTTCATTACTCACCAAGATAATAAATTCCTTGGTGCTGCACATATTGAAGCTACAATTTTTCATGCTCATAAATGATTCTTTGTCATATATTGTAAAGTTTCATTATCTCTATAATTTAAACTTCATAATCATCAAACAAAAACTATAGCATCAAATATATCATTTTTATAATCAACTATCATTCCAGATGATGATACTTCAAAACCAAATCTTCAATAACTTATAGTTTCAGTAGAAGTAGTAGTAACTTGACACACAAGTTTTTGTTCAAAAAAAGCTTTTGGAACAATATATTCTAAATCTCTAAATTCTTTTGGTGCTAAAACCATTAATATTTTTATCATAATTTTATAATTATAAAACTAAAATCATCTAAACTTATTATAATAATTTATTAAAAAATTCTAACTTATTTTCTATATTTTAGATTTAAAATACAAACAAAAATATTTAGATTTTTAGGATTTTTTTGCATAGTAAAAGTGCTTAAAATGGTGATTTGAAGAAGAAAAAGGAGAGGGAAGATTTTTAGGAGGGAGTTTCATGAGATTAATTAATTTTACTCAGTATAGTATATTTTAAATTTTTACTAGTCTAATTAAAGAAAAGTATAACAATATATGAAATAATCTATTTGAAATATCTTTACTATAAAAATGATTTATTTCTATTCAATGGGCTAAATTATTTCTTAAATTCCATCCCTCAACCATAGTTAATATTAATCTAAAATATAATTCAAAGTCAGCTCATCTTGATTTAAATATATTTTTTATTATTCAACTTTTAATAAGATAATCTAATGATTTATACTCTATTTTACCATTTTTATAATTAAGTATTGTTATCCCCATTATTTCATTTAATTTTCTAAATGACTTCTCTATAAAAGGAATAGCCATAAAATTAAACTCTAAATAATTTCATTTATAATAATTATCAAATATTTTTTTTATAAATTTTTCATCATCTTCTTCATACAAACTATTTTGCATAAAGTCCTTTACTAAATCATTTATTTTATATATTTTTATAAACTTTTTCAATACCTCTTCAATAAAAATAGAACTTATATGTAAATCTTGAGTAATTTGTTGATATAGATTTCAATCATAATCTTCTTCTATTCATCAAATAATATGTACAGGAAAACCATTTTTATCTAATATTTTTTTACTTATCATATATTGAAATGGGTATTTTTTCACTAAATCATCTAATAACTCTTTACTTTGTTTTTTATTTATAATAAATCCAATACAAATTCTTTGAATAATACTATCATTATCTTTAAAAAAATAATCTACATAATCCTTCATTTCCTTATCTGTAATTTTAAAAGATGTTTCTATATTTTTATAATTTATAGAAGTTTCTTTATTTTTCTTTTGATAATCATTTATAATAATATTTTTTTCATATTTTATAGACTGATATTTTTGATATATAGTAAATATATTTATTAGTTCCTGAAAATAATTGGAAATTAATAATCAATCTTTACTATCATTTATAATTTTATAACTTACTTCTTTTATTCTTGATAATACTCTTAATAAATTATCTACATCCTTATTATAATATTTAGCTAATTTTTCTCAACAAAATTTTATTAAATAAATATCATTTAACTTATTTAATTTACTTTCTAAATCATCTATTATAATTTTTTCAAGTTTTTCATCTAATTCTATTTTTTTATTATTAATTAAATAATCAAAACTAAATCACCATAATCAAGGCTTATCATCAATAGTAATACTTTTTTCATAATTAATAATTATTTGAAATATATTCCTATATTCATCTACTTTATTTATAGAAATAATTACACTTAATAATCTTTTTAAAATATCTTTTCAATCTAAATCAGTAAATACTTTTTCTTTTATAGCTTCTATTCAAGTTTTAATTAAGCTTATAATATTTTTATAATCAACTTTATTTCAAGTAATGTTTTCTTCTAAATCATAAATTAAATCTAAATATCTAAATTTTAAAAATAAATTATCAGTTTCTTTTGCTCTTTTTTTCCAATATTTTATTGTTTCACTAGTTATATAACCTTTTCAAGGGCTTTCAGTAAAAGTTCAATCATCATTTCTTAATATAACATAAGGTCAATAGTTAGTTCACCAATTTGATAATTTATCATAACTTACATGTAATTGAAAAGCTAGATATTCATTCAATATAATCTTGTTTTTTAATTTATCATCAAGTTTATTCTTTATAATTCAAGCTAAATCATAATATTGATTTCAATTATATCTTTCTATTTTTTCAATTATATTCATAATATTTTTTAAAATTTTTATTTAAATAATACTCCCTATCTAATAAAAATCAATATATTTAATCTAGTCTTTTTTAACTAAAATAATCCCTACAGTATCTTCAAATCACCCTATAATTTTTCTTCTATTCAAAATCTACCTTAAATTTCAAAATTCAAATTAATTCTTTTAACAATTTTGTTTTCACAAATTGCTTTTGTTTTTCTCAAGATAAAACTTCTCATAATCAGTCTAAAATTTTATAATTTTCTCATAAACTTTCTAATTTTTTAATTATTTCTTTAAAAACTTCTTTTCTAGTTTTTCAAGTTCTTTCAAAAATTAAATCATTATTTAAACTAAAATTATTTTTAAAGAAAAAATAAACATCATAAATATCTCTATTTGCATTTCTTTCTAATAAAGCAACTAGTTTATTTGAAAAAATTGTAGATTTATCTTGAGTTAAAATATCAGTTCAATAAAAATTTTTTATCTCATAATTATTATTTTTCCAAATATTTCTGCTTATATCAATTTTTATATTCACATCATTATCTCAATAAGATAATTTTAGATTATATTTTCACTTTTTAACTTGACCATATTTTTTTAAAATTTTAATAATTTCTAAATCAATATTTTCAAAATCTTTAACTAAATCAAAATCAAGATCTGTAGAAAATCTATCAAGCTGATAAAGAAAATAACAAGCTGTCCCCCCTTTAAAAGCAAGATATTTCCAAAGTTCACTATTAAATATATCTTGCAATATATCATACATTATCTTTCTATGTAAATCTTTATTTAGCATAATTTTGTCTTAATTTTTTAACTTCTAAAATAACTCTTTTATTATTATAAATTTTTGAAATTTCTTCCATTTTTTCAAAATCAACTTCACTTAAATCATCAAAATAATAATTTTTTGAAAGATAAATTCTATCACAAATAGCTCTTTCTTTAGTTGCAATTATATAATATTTTCTATGCTCTAAACCTAATTGATTAAGTAAAACTGAATCTTTTATTTTAAAATATTTAAAAATATTTTCTTGGACTTTTTTTTGTAAATTATCATCACTAACTAAAAAAAATTCATCATAATACTGAAAAATAATTCACTCTTTTTTTAAAACTGTTTCTAAAGAAACATAAGATTTTTTCTTTATTTTACAGGCTAACTCAAAAATATCATAATCTTTTAAAACATAAATTCAATAATAAATTTTTTGTAAAAATCATTTATTTTTTTCCCTATACAAAAATTTATCTAAAGCATACTTACTATTTAGATTAAGAATTCTTTCTAAATCTTTTTTTGTAAAAACAGTTTTTTTAGAATTTAGTATTTTTGTATAATTATTCATATTTTTCCTTTAAAATTAGACTTATATGTCTTATTATATAGGAAATTTAATAAAATTCAAAATTTTATAACAAAAAATAAAAAGCAATAAATTGCTTTTTAAAACTCTCAAACAAATCTCCATAATTTATCAGTAGCCTTTTTTATTCAAATTCTTCAAGTTTTTCTAATATTAATTACTTTTATATTTTTATCAAAAATTTCTATTTTTTGTGAATTAATTAAATCTTCTCAATTAAAACTTTTATCAATTCAAAAAAACTTTGTTAACTTTCAAGGTCAATCATAAACTTTTTTAGTTTCAAAATCAATAATTCATCTTATCAAAACAGCTCAAGGTTTAGTTTTATCACTAGTAAAATTTAAACAATAATGCATTCAATAAATCAAGTAAACATAAACTTTTCCAAAACTATCATACATTAAACTATTTCTAGGAGTCTTTTTAAGATAAGCATGACTAGCTTTATCACAAAGTCATTTATATGCTTCAGTTTCAAAAATAATCCCTTGTTTCTCTCAAACTTTTATCAATTTTCAAATCAGATTTTTTGCTACATTTTCAGAATCTCCTTCAAAAAATTTTTTATCTAATTTTTGCATATGTTTCTAATTATTAATGATATTTACATCAATTATATTTCAATTTTCAATAATATTTCATCAAAATTTTTTATAATCTAAAATATTATTCTCACAAATATTTTTAATCCATTCTCATTTAATTTTTTTAACTCAATGACTAATTTTTTTTCAATCAGGTTTTAAAAAATTTATATTTATAACTTTTATTCAAGAATTTATTATCTTTTCTAACTTCTTTTTATGTCTATTACAATTTGTAGCTAGTCAAATAAGTTTTGCATAATTTATTGGTAATAAATTAACAATATAATCTGGTTTTAATTCTATAATTTTATCTGGTATCTTATCCCACCAAAACTTATATAAATCTGCTTTTTCTAAAGGTAATTTATAATTTCCTACCTTATCAAGAATTTTTACAATCCCATACATTCAAGAAAAAATCAAAAAATTGTCTTCAAAGAATTTTTTTCAAGATACACTCATAGAATTATAATCAATAGCTGAATACATAACTCAAGAATATCTATTTATAGCTTCTATAAATTCTTTTTGTTTTCATTCACATAAAGTCTTATTTAACACTAATCCTTCTTCAAATCTTTTTCAAATGCATTTCAAATCTTTTTTAGTAACATTTGAAGCTATCTGACAAGGTTTTTCAAAATTAAAACTAAGTTCTTCTTTACTATATTCTCATCAAGAAGTTTTTCACTCACTTGGTGGTAATAAAAATAATATTTTCATTTATTATTATATTATTAAATTAATCTAATACTTTATCAAACTAATAATTTTTTTATCTCAAAATTTTACCCTTCAATTTAAAAATTCTAATTCAATCACAAAATTCAAACTTTCTACAATTCAACCTAATTTTTCTATTAAATCAATTGCTGCTTTTGCAGATCATCCTGTAGCAAGTAAATCATCAACTATTGCAATTTTTTCTCAAGGATTTATAGCATTTTTTTGAATTTCAAAAGTATTACTTCAATATTCTAAATCATAACTTATTTCTTCACACTCTCAAGGAAGTTTTCATTTTTTTCTAAGCATTATAAATGGAATTTTCATTTTATAAGCTAGAATACTTCAAAAAATAAATCATCTTGCATCAAGTCATACAATTTTATCTATTTTTCAAGCATTAGCTATTTCAAAAGAATTAATAACAAAATCTAAGGCCTCAATATTTTCTAAAATTGGTGACATATCTTTAAAATTAATTCCTTGCTTTGGAAAATCAGGAATTTCTGAAATATATTTTTTTAGGTCCATAATAATTATTTTATATATAAACATAATTATTATAATAAAAAAAATAAAAACTCTAAATTTATTAGAATTTTTATTTTTCATTAGTAATTTTACTATGATAATATAAAATAGTTTTTACTGACTGTTTAGTAAATATCTTTGATGCATCTTGTTTTGCAGCAAATACCATCCTTTCTTTAGATTCATTATATCTTCTAAATCTATTAAAAACAGAATGAAAAGTATTACAATATTTATTAAAATAATCTAAATCTCACATATTTAAATCATGTTGTGAAAGTTCTTTAGTAGAATTATTAATCCTCCAATCTAACTTTTTTTTCATAAAATTATAAGAATGATGCCTAAAAACAATTATTCATCAATTATTTGATTCTAAAAAATCTGAAAAAATTTTTTCTTCATCAATTATACTATAATATAAATCTTTATTAGTTAAATTCCAATAAACTAATAAACTTAAAAAATGCCTATCAAAAACACAATTATTCTCTAAATTTAATGTTTTTGTAATATATTCCCAATCATTTATATTATCAATATCTCATAAAACACTAGAAACCATATCTTTTGTAATAAGTTTTAATCATAACTCTTTACTAAGTTTCTTAGTTATTGATGATTTTCATGTTAAATCTAATCATTCTAAAACTATATTCATACTAATTGATAAAATATTATTTATTATATTTTATTATTATAAATAATATTTATAAAAAATCAATACTATTTCATTAACTCATTATAATTCACCCACAAAATTGCATCTAAATGTAAAAGAGGAATATTTAATTTTTCACTTAAATTTATATAAAATTCTTTTATTTCTTTTTTATTTATTATTTCTTTATTTTTATATTTTTTATATAAATTTTCTAATCTACTATCAATAGGAATCATCAAATTTTTTGGAAAATATTCTAAATAAGAAAATACATTTCTTGCTCAATAAGAAAATATTTTTACAGCAAAAACTATTGTTTTAGCCTCTATTTTTTGATTCATAACTTTAGATAAATCTAAAGCTAATTTATCCATATTTTTATAATAATATTCAAAACTTCTTATATCTCCTTCAAAGGGGGCTAGGGGAGCTAATTTTTTAACTCTTTTTAATTTAGTTTCTATAAATCTCTTATTATTTTTACTTGCAGGCAAAAATTCTTCAAAAAAAGTATATATTTCAGAAAAATTAGCAAAATTTTTATTTTCTAAAAAACTAGAAAACTCCTCCCAATAATCTTCTCATTTTCAGCTTAATTGGTAACTTATTAAAGCATTAGTTATTATTAAAAATAAGTAATTTTCATTACTCATTTTTTTACTTTTATATAGTTTTTTTAAAGCTAAAAATTGTCTATCTTTTTGTTCAAAATTTATAGCATCTTTTATAGTATATTTTTTTAATTTATTATATAATTTATCCATTTAGATTATTTTGTATTAGATAAAAAGCACTAGAAATTCAAGCAAGTTCAGTTCTTAAAATTCTTTCTCATAAATATAAGCTTTTAAAATTATTTCTTCAAAATTTCCATATTTCATCATCATCAAATCATCCCTCTGGTCAGATAAATAAGTTTATAATATTTCAAGAATTTACTTTTATATCTTTTAAATTTTTTGATTCATTATTTTTAGTATGTAGAAAATAACTTTCTCACTCTAAATTAATAAAATTTGGTTTTTCTCAAATAATTAAATTAGGAATAATATTTCTTCCACATTGTTCAACTGCCTCTTTTATTATTTTATTTAGCCTTTCTATTCTTTTCTCAGATATAACTAATTTTTGACTTCTATTAGCTCTAAAAAATAAAAAATTAGTTATTCATATTTGAGTTCAATTTTTTATTATAGATTCTATTTTATCCATTTTATTTGGAATAGACTGAAATAAATTTAATTCAAAATCTATTTCAGAATTCTTTTTTATTCTATCAACTTGTTGTAAGAAGATTTTTGTTTTTGTGATTTCTTTTATTTCAAATACATAATCCCATAAATCCTTTCCATCAAATAATATAATTTTATCACCAATTTTAGTTCTTAAAACTCTTGATATTTGATGAATCAAATCTTTATCTTCTAAAATAAAATTAAAATTTGTAGTATTTAAATCTTCTAAATAAAATCTTTGCATAAAAAAACTTATAAAATAATTTACAATATTTTATAAGTTTTTTATTTTTTTACAAATACAACTTTACATCAACTAAGTAATTTTTATCTTCAGTCACAAACATAGGATTTATATCTATTTCTTTTATTTTTTCTACACTTTCAAAAAGTTTTACAAATTTTAAAATTATATCTGCTATTTTCTCAAAATCTATTGATTTTTCTCATCTATATCAAACTAAAATTGGATATCATTTCAAAGTCTTAAACATTTCTATGATTTCTTTTTTTCATACTGGAGATAATCTTCTACTTACATCTTCATATACATTTACATAAATTCATCACATTCAAACTATCAAAATATTTCCAAAAGTAGCATCTCTTTTTAATCAAATAAATAGTTCCCTAAGTCAGCTATTAGCTCAAATATAAACAGAATACATTATTCATTCAATATTTGCATTTACTACATTTTTTTCAATATTTTTCATAATTGTATCATAAGCTTTTATAGCATCCTGCTTTGATTTTATATCAAAAACAACTCATCATACATCAGTTTTATGAGGAATATCTTCAGAAGAAATTCTAGCAATAAGAGTATTTTCTCAAATTTTATCAAAAATTTCTTCAGCATCTTTTTTATTTTTAACTAAATAATTTTTTACTAAAGGTAATTCTAACTCATCCATTATTTTTTCTACTCAAATAGAATCACACATTTTTCACTGAGTTTCTAAAATAGAATTTATTTTTTCTATTTTATCACTTTCTAATTTACAATCATTATCACATAAATTATCAAAATTTGTTTTAAATAATTTTTTGTATCTAAGTAATTGACTATAAGCTAAAGCTGCTTTTTGAGGATAATCAAAATCCAAGATTTCTTTAGTTTTTAAAATTTCTTTTGATTTTTCTAAACTAGCTCCTCACATAAATGAAGCCATAATGAAGCTATCTGGATTTTGTTTTTTAAAATCCACTATAACTCTAGCAATTTCATCAGTATCAGTTACTGTTTGAGGAGTAAGCATAATCAAAATTGCTCTTTTTTTCTCTAAAGAATTTAAATTTTGTAATATTTGAAAATATCTAACACTTGTTGCATCTCAAATAATATCAATTGGATTTTTAACTGAAGCAGCTTCAGGCAATCCTTGCATTAAAATCTTTTTTTCTTCCTCACTAAATTCTGCCAATTTTATTCATAAATTTTCTGAATGATCAGTAATCATTACTCAAGGTCATCCTGCATTTGTTATGATTGCAAGTTCCTCAGGAATATCTTTTAAATTTTTAACTTGAGAAAAAGTTTTTCACCATAAAAAGAAATCTTCAAGTTTCTGAGTATAAATAATTCAAGCTTGTTTAAAAGCAGTTCTAAAAATCACAGAACTTCAAGCTAAAGCTCAAGTATGAGATGAAGCAGCTTTGCTTCATCTATCACTCATTCATGATTTTACTAAAATAATTGGTTTAGTTTTTGTAATTCTTTTTGCAATATTATAAAATTCTCTACCAAATTCTATACTTTCAAGATACATAACAATCACTTTTGTTTTTTCATCTTTTTCAAGTTCAAGTAAAAGTTCATTTTCTCAAATATCAGCTTTATTTCACATTGAAATAATTTTGCTAAAACCTAAATCATACTCCAAAGCCCAATCAGTAAAAGCCACAGCCATAGCTCCACTTTGGGAAATCATTGCAATATTTCAACTCTTTACACTTTTACTTCAAAAACTTAAGTTTAAGTTCTTATAAGTATCAATATATCCTAAACAATTTGGTCAAAGAATTTGAATATTATATTTTTTTGCTATTTCTTTTATTTTCTCTTCCTCCTCTATATTTCAGATTTCTTTAAATCAAGCTGAAATAATAATAACTCTTTTTATTCAAAATAGAGCAATTTCTCTTAAACTAGAAATTACAAATTTAGCAGGAATAGCTAAAACAGCAATATCTACTACTTCTGGTAAATCTGAAACTTTTTTGTAAAACTTTATTCATTCAAAGCTTCATCATTTTGGATTTACTCAATATTTTTCTCAAGTAAAATCTTTTAGATTTTTAAGTAAATCATTTCATATTTTTCACTCAGCTTCTGATGCTCAAATTATAGCAACAGACTCTATATTAAAAAAGGAATTTTTCATTGTTTATTTTAATTATTTTTTATTTATATAATATTATCATTTTAAAAAAATATAGCAAAATAATTTGCTATATTTTTAATTAACCTCCTTCATACTCAATTGAATCTTCCCTGTTTTTTCATCTATTCAAGTAACTTTTACTTTTACAGTTTGCCCAACTTCAACTTCTTCTTTTGGGTCACTCACAAATTTATCTGCTATTTGAGAAACATGAACAAGTCAATCATTTTTAAGTCAGATATCTACAAAAGCACCAAAAGCAACTACATTTCTAACCACTCACTCTACTATATCTCACTCAACAATTTTCACACTTCATTTTTTTATTGCTTTTTTATGAGTAGAATTCACTCTTTTTTCCTTTCAAATATTCTCTAAACTTTCCAAAATAAAATTTATAGTATTTATTCATGCTTCTGGATAAATCTCCAAAATTTCTTTTTTGTTTTTTTCAAAAAATTGTTCTACTTCTCTCCCATTGGGAGAGATTGAGTGAGGGATTAAATATTCAGCCAATTCATATTGGTCTGGATGAATATCTGTATTGTCAAATTTTTCAGGACTTTCTGGAACTCTCAAAAATCAAATTGCTTGTTCATAAATCTTATCTGATAATTGTTTTTTTAAATCTTCTCTAGATTTATATGGTCTATTTTTATAAATCTTTTTAGCAGATCTTTTATCAATACCTGAAATATGATTTAAAACATATATTGAAGCAGTATTCACATTTATTCAAACCTCATTAGCACAATCTTCAACTACATATCATAATTTTTCTTCCAATTTTTTTTCTGGCATATCATGTTGATACATTCCAACTCAAATACTTCAAACTGGTACTTTTACAAGTTCTGAAAGTGGATCAATAAATCTTCTACCTATTGAAACTGTCCCTCTATCTAAAGAATCTAAATCTGGAAATTCTTCTTGAGCAATCTTTGAAGCAGAATAAACTGAAGCTCAACTTTCATTTACAATAAAAATTTCTGTTTCAGTAATATCATATAAAATTTCTAAAGTTTCATTTACTCAAGTACCATTTCAAATAACTATTACTCAAGGTTTTTCTTTTTCTATAATATTTTTCAATTTAGAAATAGCTTCAAGTTTTTTATGTAAATATATTTTATCAAATGAAATTGGATCACCAAATTCATTTAAAATAGCCATTTTACAACCTGCATTGAATCATGGATCAATAGCCAAAATTTTCTTTCAGTATTCTGGTTTTGTCATAAGTAATTGAGCCAAATTTTGTTTAAATGTTTCAATTGCATCATCTTCTCAAACTTCACTTAAAATACCTCTAAGTTCATTTTCAACTGATTTAAAAAGTGTATCATAACCTTCTTTAAAAGCTTCTTCTAATTCAGAAATAAAAGGTAATTTTACTCACAAAATTCTTGCATAATGCATTTTCAAACCTTCAAAGGTTTTATCTGTCTTTTCTATTTTTACATTTAAAATTCAAATATTTTCTCATCTATTCAAAGCTAAAATTTGATATGGTTTTAACCAATCTATTCTATGATTAAAATCAGAATAAATATCAAATTTAGAGATTTGACCTTTATCTTTGTCATTAAGTTTTTCAAGAACTTTATCTCATTTTACTTTTGAAACAATAGAACCATATTTTTGTAAAGTTTCCAGTAAATCTGCTCTCAAATCAGAATTTGCTGCAATTTCAGCAGCTATAATATATTTAGATCATTCCAAAATTTCCTCCTCACTATATTTATCTAATAAATCATTTGGAATTTCAAATTCTCTATTTTTTTTAATTAAATCAGCAACAACTTGAAATCATTTTTCAATTGCTATCATTGCTTTTGTTTTTTTCTTACTCTTATATGGCCTATAAATTTCTTCAACTTCTTTTAAAGTTTTTGCTTTCAAAATATTATCCATCAGTTCTGGAGTCATTTTTCCAAGTTTTTCAATTCAATTTACTGCTGTTTGCTTTGATTTATGAAGTTTTTCTGCTTTATTTTTTAAATCAACAATATTTCTAATATTATCTTCATCTAGATTTCAAGTTAAATCTTTTTTATATCTAGCAATAAAAGGAACAGTTGCTCACTCTACTATCAAATCCAAAACTACTTTTACTTGAAAATTTTTAAATCATAATTCCTTAGCTACAATTTCAATGTAATTTGGTTCTTCTAAAACTGTTCAAGAAAATTCAGCATCTTCTTGTTCCAATATCTCTTCATTTATATTTTTTGGCATTATTATTTCTTATTAAAGTATATTAATATTTATTATAATATTTATTTAATTTTTTTTGCAATAAAAAAGCCAAGATTATAAATAACCTTGGCAACCAATATATTAAAAAAACTATCTTTTCTTTTCTGGAAAACTTTTCCTATAAAAAGAAATCTTTCTTGATTTTTTATCAAGATTTATATTTTTTTTAATATTTTTTCCCCTTTTTTTTCTTTTTCCATACATAAACTCTGGAATTTTTACATAATTACTATTAAAAATAGTAATCAATGAACAATACCCTCTTAACATTACAACTCCTTTTTTTCAATAATTTTAGTAGCATACTATATACAGTTTTTTCTATAAAAGTCAATTTATTTGAGACAATAATCTCAATTTATAAAATTATTATTAAATATTGATAATATATTATCAATTACTATCCAAATCAGCATCTTCTTTAAAGTAATTTATATATTCACTTTCCAATACTAATCATTGATCTTTTAAATTATCTGCAAATTTTCTCATTGTGATCATTCAATATTTCATTCAAGTTTCAATATTTCACTGAATTTGATTCATTCTTCATTCCCTTATCAAATTTTTTATTCATGTATTTACAAACATTAACTCATAAATACCAATTCTTCATCATCCAATTTTTGGAATCAATCTTTGAGATAAAACTCATTTTAAAGTATCTGCAAGTTTTTCTCTTATTGCATTTTGAGAATTTAAAGGGAAAAAACTTAATATTCTTGAAACTGTTTGTACTGCACTAGATGTATGCAAAGTAGAAATAACTAAATGTCATGTTTCAGCTAACTCCATTGCTGCTTTTACTGTTTCAGCATCTCTTAACTCTCAGACCATAACAATATCTGGATCTTCTCTCATAGCTGCTCTTAAAGCTGTTGAAAATGAATTTGTATCTCTTCATACTTCTCTTTGAGAAAATACTGATTTTTTATCTTTAAATACAAATTCTACAGGATCTTCAATAGTTAAAATATGTTCTCATCTCTCTTCATTTATTCTCTCTAAAATAGCAACCATAGATGTTGATTTACCAGAACCTGTTGGTCAAGTAATTAATATTAATCATTGTTTTAATTTTGTAAAAACATTTACAGCTTGAGGCAATCAAAGTTGTTCTATCCTCATAGCTGTATTTGCAATTCTTCTTAATACAAATGAAATCTTTCAAAGTTTATAAAAAGCATTACATCTAAAACTTGTTCAATCTTTATAAATATAAGCAAAATCTAAATCATGTTCTTCTAAAAATTTTTTTACATTTACCTTATCTTCATTTAATAATTCTAATAAAATCTGTTTTGATTTTACTCAATCTATAATTCAAGCTTGTGTCATCACTTTTAGTTTTCAATCAATTCTAAAAGTTAAAGCTTTTCATTCTGTTATATGAATATCAGATGCTCATGTCTTTATAGCATATTCCAAAATAGTTCACACTGTAACATTTGCCATTATTTTTATATTAAAATATAATCTATTATAATTCTAACATAAAAATATATTTATTACAAAAAAGTCTAGAATAAAATCTAGACTTTTTTATTTTAAATAATTTCAAGCAAATTTATTAATTAAATCTACAAATTCTCTTGGATTTTCAAGTTCTCATCATTCAAGAAGAATTGCTTGATAATAAGCATATTTAACAGCATCTTTTAATTTTTCTGACTTCATATCCTTATCAAATTCTTCTTTCATTAAATTCACTAATTGATTATTTGGATTTAATTCTAAAATTCTTTTTTGAGTAGGAACATCTTGTCACATTGCTTTCATCATTTTTTCCATTTGTGGATCTATACCATTTTTAGGAGTTTTCAATGCTCAAAGAGAAGAACCTAGTTTATCATTAAAAGTTACATCTTCAATTTTATCTTCTCAAATAATATTTTTAGTCAAATCAAATAAACTTTTAAATTCTTTATTTTTTTCTTCTATTTTTTTCTTTTCTTCTTCAGATTTTTCAGATAATTCAATATCTTCACTTGTTATTGAAACAAGTTTTGCATCTTTATATTCAGTAAATCATTGAACTAAAAATGAATCTATTGCATCTGTTAAAATTAAAACATCTACATTATTAGAAATAAATTGTTCCATATAAGGACTAGCTTTTGCCTCAGATATAGATTTAGCAATTATATAATAAATTGTTTTTTCTTCTATTTCTTCTTTCTTTCAATCTTTTTCTACTTCTTTTTTTACTGATTTTGCTTTTTGTAAATATTCATCTAAAGTGATTAATTTGTTTTCAAGAGTTGAATTAAACAAAGAAACTCAAGCAATATCTTCTTTTAAATCATAATCATAATGAATTCATTCTTTTAAAATTTTTCAATAATTATCCCAAAATTTTAAATAATCATCTTTTTTATTTTTAAGAGTCTTTCATAATTCAGAAATCACTTTTTTTGTTAATGCTTTTTTTATTTTATCAAGAGCTGAGTTTGATTGAAGCATTTCTCTACTTATATTTAATGGTAAGTCAGAAGTTTCAACAACTCATGAAATAAATCTAAGCCAAATAGGTAAAATTTCTTTTGCATGTTCCAATATCAAAACATTTTGAACAAAAAGTTTTGGTCCATATTCAATATTTGGATTAGTTAAATCTTGATACATATTAACTTCTTTTGGAGAAAAAAGTATAGATTTATATGAAACTAATCATTCTACATTTGTATGTAACCAAAATAATGGTTCATTCCAATCATTTGATACAGTTTTATAAAATTCAATATAGTCCTCTTTTTTAATTTCTGATTTAGATTTTTTCCAAATTGGTTTTGTATCATTTACTTGTTCAAAATCCATTACTTTTGGTTCTTTTTTCTTTTCCTCATCTGTTCTAGAATCATAAGCTCTCATCATAATTGGAACTCCTACATAGTTTGAATATTTTTTAATTAATTCTCTTAATTTCCAATCTTCTAAAAACTCTTTTTCTTCTTTTTTTACATATAAAGTAATAGTTGTTCATCTATCTTTTTTATCTGATTCTAATATTTCATATCAACTTTTTCAATCAGAAATCCATTTAACAGCTTTTTTTCTATTTGCTTTTGTCTCAACTTCAACTTTATCTGCAATCATGAAAGCAGAATAAAAACCTACTCAAAATTGTCCAATTAAGTTATTTTCAGTTTCATCTTTTGCTTTTTTCAGCTTTTCAATAAATTCTTTTGTCCCAGATTTAGCAATAGTTCAAAGATTTTTAACCACTTCTTTTTCATCCATTCATATACCATTATCTGAAATAGTAATTGTTCATTTTTTAGGATTAGTTTCAATCTTTATTTCAAATTTTTCACCTTCTTTTAAATAACTAGAATCTGTTAAACTTTTTATTCTAGCTTTATCTATTGCATCAGCTGCATTTGATATTAATTCTCTTAAAAAAATTTCTTTATTTGAATAAATACTATGAGTTAAAAGTTCTAATACTCTTCAAGTTTCAGCTTCAAAATTATATTTATTTGTCATATTTTTTATTTGTTAATAAATAAAATACTAGCACTTAGATATTTTATGTGCTAGTATTTTATAATTTTTTTTATTTTAGTCAATATTTTTATTAGCTTTTTTCATATTTTTTATTAAAATATTTCTAAATTTTTAATATATAATTTTAAAAAATGCTTTATATAGTAGCAACTCCAATTTGAAATCTATGAGATATAACTTATAGAGCAATAGAAACTCTAAAAAATGTTGACTGAATTGCCTGTGAAGATACTAGAACAAGTTCTACTTTACTTAATCATTATGATATTAAAAAACCTTTGATAAGCTTCCATTCTCATTCATGAAAAACAAAAACTGATAAAATAATAGAACAACTAAAACAATGAAAAAATATAGCTTTAATATCAGATGCATGAACTCCTTGAATAAGTGACCCAGGATATATTCTAATAAAAGAAGCTTTAGAAAATGATATAGAAATTATTCCTATTCCTTGAGTAACAGCTTTTACAACAGCTTTAATGTGATCAGGGATGCCTATGAATCATTTTCTATATCTTTGATTTTTACCTATAAAAAAATGAAGGCAAACTTTATTTAAAAAACTAGTAGAAAGAAAATCTGAAAAAAATGCAGAAACAATAGTTATTTATGAATCTGTCCATAGAATTATAAAAACACTTAAAGAAATGCAAGAATATTTCTGAGAAGAACATTATATTGTAATTGCTAGAGAATTAACTAAAAAATATGAACAATTTATAAGATGAAATCTAAATGAAATAATAAAATATTTTGAAGAAAATCCCTCAAAAATCAAATGAGAATTTGTAATAATGTTTTAAAAATATATTAAATATAAAAAGTAAGATAATTCAAGTCTTACTTTTTTATTTATTATAAAATTAATGATATAATAAAATAAATATATTAAAACAAAAATAAAAATATGACAACAAAACAAATTATATTACATAAAATAAATGATTACCACCCATTAACAATCATCAATAATATATTAAAAAAACTTTTTCTTCCAAAAACTCTAAATCATTATAAAAAAATATGAAAACCTTATTGAGTTATAATAAATGATAACTTATTAAAATTCCATAATTGAGATATAAGAAAACAACTAAAAAAGCAATTACTAAAGTAATTGCTTTTATTTTTCAATAATTCTTATATCAACCTTACCTATTTTTGCATTATCAATAGAAAGAACTTTTAAACTTAAAATTTCTTTTTTATCTTCTTGATTATCTTTTTTTATATCAAAAGTAATTATTTCTCAAGTATTTGGAAATCTTTCAAGTTTATGAGTAATAACATAACTTAAATTTTCTCAATCAAATTCTTTTTGATCTAAACCTATATCCTCAAGTTCTAAATCAAACTTTTCCAATACATCTTCTATCAAAACATCTGACTCTACTCTAATACTATTCTTTCAAATTTTTATAAACTCTTCAGCTTCTTTATCTGTTTCATCTCTTATTTCTCAAAATACTTCTTCAATGATATCTTCCATAGTAATTAAACCAGAAACTCAACCATATTCATCAATTATAATAGCCATTATTTTATGAGCTTTTTGAAAAGTTTCCATTAATTTTGCAATAGACTGATTTAAAGGAACTTTTAATACTTCTTTTAATTGTGTTTCAGATATTTTTTTATCTAAATTTCAATTATAAAATTCTTTTATTAAATCTCTAGAAGTAAGAAAATAATCTATTTTATCTATTGTTTCATGATATACAGGAATTCTAGAATGAGTATGAGATAAGAAAAAATCCATTGCTTCTTTTACTGTAATTTCATCAGAAATAGCTTCTATTTTTACCCTAGGAGTCATTATTTCCTCTACTGTAGTTTCATCAAATTCTAAAATTGATTTTATTTTTTCATGTTCATGCTCTTCTAATCCTCAAGAATTTTTTCACATATCTATAAAACTCTCAATCTCCTCTTCAGTTATTTGCTCTACTTTTTGTTTTCCTGAAAATAGCTTTATTAAAATCTCCATAAAACTAATAACTGGATATAAAATAAGCATTAAAAATTTATAAATAGGAGCAACAGACAAAGAAATTACTGCAGCATTTTTAGTAGCTATTGATTTTGGAATTATTTCTCAAAATAAAAGTAATAAAAAAGTAACAACTCAAGTTGAAATTCAAATAGCAGTTGATTCATTTAATCATAATCATCAACTTCTTGCTATTGTTATAGATAATGAAGTAGCTAGTGCCGCAGTAAAAGTATTTACCAAATTATTTCAAATAAGAATAGTTATTAATAATCTATCATTATTTTCTTTGATTTTTTTAAGAGATTTACTTCAAAATTTATTTTGTTTTATAAGTGTATCAATTTTATGTACAGGTAAACTCATTAAAGCTAGTTCTGTACCTGAAAAAAAAGCAGAAAGTAAAAATAAAACTAAAAATAATAGTATGAGTAAGGGGTCCATTTTATTAAAATAAAATTATAAATTATAGTTAAATAAAAGCTGAACATTGATATTCAGCTTTTATTTTATATTCAGATTATAAGTATTTTTACAAAAATACAAATTTTATTTAGGTCAAACTATTTTAAAATTTTCTCAAATAAAGTTTTTCTCTCATCCCATAAGCATATGATTTGCCATAACTTCAATTGTTCAAGTTAAAGAATCATTTACAGGATTTATATATATTCAAGTTCAAGTATCAGTCTCAGCTTTCAATATATAACTTATATCTCAAATTTTATTCTCATTTGTAACAAAAATTGCATAATCTTTATCCTTAAAATCAAAAGGAAATTCATTTCAAGTTTTATAATAAGATAAAGATAAATTTCAACTAGATGATTTTTCTATATATCATACAAAATTTGATATTCAAGTTCATTCCCAAGATTTTACTGCTAATAAGGTATTTTTCTGTTTATAAGCATTTTTATCAAATTCAATTATCTTTAAATCAAAAATTGAAGTTCAGCTATTATCTGTATTATAAGTATCAAGATATACATATCAAGTTCAAACATCTCAAATTTTTTTACTATATCATAAAGAATTATATGGATTATTATTTATAAAATCATCTGTTTTATAATTATTCCAAAATATATTATAATACTTAGCTCATACTGGTACATTTCACCAAAAAGTTTTTCTAGGCAATACATCATCATCTTCATAACCAAAAGGATAATTTATAGTTCATGTTGAACTTCATTTATAATCATCACTATTCATATCATCATCAATACCATCTCATCAACCTGTTCACTGTGTATCAAAACTAATTAATGTATTATCTGAATCATTAAATTTTCTCTCTCATATCCAAAGAGGCCCTCATCATCAACCTGAAATATTATATTTATACATGTATAAGTCTAATAAATTAAGCCGTCTACCATAATATCAATTTTCTATCCTAATTTTTTTAGTTTTTTTAGTTTTTCAATTTGGATAATCTAATGTTACACTTGTTTTATTTCTATATCAAGAGATATATCAATTAGCTATTTCATTTCAAGAATCATCATAAAAATACACATAAACTTTATTAGTATATTTATAATAAGTTCTTTTTTTCTTCTTTAAAATAATTCTTCAAATATTTTGTGAAGTTGAAAAGATAAAATCTACATAAGTTATATCTGACCGAGTTCTAGTTGTTCTATATCTAGTAGATAAATCATTATCTGCTGCATATTCTTTACTTCAAAAAGTATTATTCCATCATCATACTGTTGTACTAGGTCAAATATTATTTGTAGTATCTAAAGTATAAGTTGTACTTCCAGTACTTGTATCATATTTTAATTTAACTAAATCTCCTAAATAATAAGCTGAATCATAATCATTCCTATCTATATTAAAAAATATTTTAAAATCATCTCATCTATATGTTCATTTACAATATATAGTTCAATGTTCATAAGCCATTTGAGTATTTATTCAAGTAACTTTGTAATTTGAACCACTCATAGTTACATTAGTAGGACAAGATATGATATCAGTAAATCAACCTCAATTACTATTAAATTTTTTTACTGATTGTAATGCAATATGTCATTTATCATAAATATTTCTATATACTTCCTCTGCATTTGTTCAAATATTTAAATTATTTGAAATAGTTATAGAATTATTAAAAACTACAACTCACATTATAAGAGCTATATTTACAAGTATTAAAACATATAACAATGTGTTTGCCTTTAAATTTTTCAACATATTAAATTAAAAATCAAGATTAAATTTTATTAAATCATCTTTTTTTATAACTGAACTTATTTTAGTTCAATCTAAAGATGGTAAATATTTTGATCATATAGTTAAATTTAAATCAAGTATTGTTCAGGTATTATAATAATCAACTTGAAAATCTTTTGAAAAAAGCATAGGATATAGTTTATCTTTAAAAAATTTCTTTTCATAAACTTTATTTGGATTGGAACTTATTTCAGTAATTTCATTTTTACTTAAAGATCTATATCATATAACTTTATCTCAATATATATCATAATCTCAAGTTCAATCAAGTTTCATAGTATTAGTATCTACTACTCAATATAAATAACCTTTTGTACTATCATCATTAGTTAACATAAGTACATCATATCATACTCCTTTATCTAAGTCAATTATTCAAGTACCAACATAATATCATCATCTGGTTTTTTTATTTAAATCATCTTTAAGCTTAAAAATATCCTGAAAAACTCAAGTTCTTTCCCTTGAATCTTGAAGTTCTTTCCCATTATCTGCAACAAAATTAAAAATAATTACAAGTATTACAGCTCACACCATAACAGCAATAACAAGTTCTGTAAGAGTCATTGCTTTTTTTTGTTTAAAAAATTTCACTTTTTAAAAAATTACATATAATAAAGTACAAATAAATTATATTTAATTTAATATTTTTGCAAATGATAAAAAACAAAAAAGCAGAAAGTCTTGTATGAATTATAATAGCTGTTTTTATACTTAGTTTTACTATGTTAGGTATATTAAATATATTTTGATTTAATAAATGAGTTGAATTAACATATAAAAGTAATATCTACTCACATATAATAAAGTGAAATTCAGAAAATATTATAAAAAAATTAAATATTCCAGAAATGAATAACAATGAATTTTTTTATATAAAAAAAGATAAAACAAATAAAACTTTTACTATATTAACTTGATCTACAAATGAAAAATATAAATATATAGATTATTTATGAAATCCAATAGATCCATCAAAAAATATATGAAAATCATATAAAAGATTATTTCAATTTAAAGCTGATATATTAAGACATGTAATATATCCAAATGAAATTCCAAATATGGTATTTTGGTATGATGCTAATAATATAAATTGAAATAATAATTCAGGTATAAATCCTTGAGATTCAATTTCAACTTTAAAAGATTTATCTTGAAATTGAATAGATGCTACTGAATCTGATAGTTGAAAAAGACCTATATTTGAAAAAAATATAATAAAAGATAAGCCTTGATTAAAATTTGATTGAAGTGATGACTTATTAAAATTACCTGAAAATAAAATTCTAAATAATGATTGAGATAATTATGCAAATAGAGTTTATCAAGCAAAAACATATTCAATAGTATTTAAAACTTGAGATGATGTAAATAGTGATCAAGTTGTTTATGAAGAATGATGAGCTGCTACATGATATAATTTTATGATTCATAATTGAGATTTATATGCATGAGTCCATAATAAAGTAGAAAATTGTAATGGTTCAGCTCCTTGTAAAACAGCTTATTCAGCCTCAAGTTATAGTTCATCTGATTCAAATTGGTATTTTGAATGGGATGATCCAGATTGAGATTGACATAAAGTAGAATCTGTAGATTTATGAAGTATAATGCCTAATAGTATTTATTTTATCACTATAGTTCAAGATTCTAGCCATTTTAGACATCCTGATGCTGGATATTGAATACAAACTTGATTAATCCAACCAATTGTAAAAGTAATAAGAGATCCTATAGATTCTGAAAATAGATTAAAAATATACTTAAATTGAAAACTTGTAAAAGAAACTGACCATGTAGATCCTATGCCTGAACATTATTTAGCATGAATATGAAATATAAATAAATGGAGTGTTAAACCATGGAGTCCTTATGATACTACTTCAGAAGATGCAAATCTACCATTTAAATGATATTTTTGAGAATTCATATCTTGGAATCATGCACTTACAGATACTGAAATAAGGTGATTACAAAACTATTTTGAACAAAAATGGTATGATAGAATAGACAATGTTAAATATAATATAATAAAAACTAGTAGTTATAAAATAGTAGAATAAATACTTATAAATTTTAAATTAATAAAAATGAAAATAAAAGCTTTTACATTTGTAGAATTAATTGTTGCAACAACAATTATAATAATACTAGCCTGAATATGATTTTATAGTTATTCAGGACTTTTAGGTGATTCCAGAGATTCTCAAAGAAAATCTGACTTATCACAAGTTTCTAGTGCACTTAAAGTTTATAAACAAAAAAGATGATATTATGCTATACCTTGAAATGCATATAATCTAACTTTTAGTGGAATAAGTGTAGTTTACCAATGATTTTTAAATAAAAATGTTCACTTAGACTCTTTAGAAAAGCTACCTAAAGATCCAAAGACTAAAACTTACTATGTTTATAGTACTACTCAAAATCAACAAGAATTTGAGTTATTCCTTACCCTTGAAAATAATGATGAAAGTAC
Organism: Candidatus Altimarinota bacterium; assembly: GCA_027019405.1. Taxonomy (GTDB): domain Bacteria; phylum Patescibacteriota; class Gracilibacteria; order BD1-5; family UBA6164; genus JALUWO01. Next base: position 34,921 of record JALUWO010000386.1, read on the forward strand.
AGCTTTAGTATGATGAGATTATAAAACTGTATCAAAAAATAATCTACCAACTATAGGTCTAGCTATGACAAAGATACAATGAACTAAAGTTGAAATAAAAGATAATTCAAATAAAGACTATTTTATATTTGATAATCAATTTCATAACCTACCTTATACTATTGAGGATCCTTACCAACCATACCATGATTGAACTTCATTTACTTGAATCTTAAATGAAGTTGAAGAAGATGATAATTTTTGGCAAAATACTGATTATAGAAATTGTACAGAAATTAAAGAAGCAAATAAACTATTAATACCTCTAACTTCTGATCCAGTTGAATATCAAATAATAACAGATACTTGAGCATTGGTCAATACTTGATGTCATTTATAAAAGAAAGATAAAAAAATCTTTCTTTTTTTTGACACATTTTTAAAAATATTGTATTATTAGTAATATAATATATTCTTAATCATAAAATGATGACAGAAATAAACAAACCTAAACTAAATCTTGATGCTTTAAAATGAAATATATTAAAAAATAAGACAGAAAATCAAGAAAAAAAAGATATTATTGAAAAAAAATCTGTAGATAATACTAATAAAACTCCTACAATTTCTACACAAAAAGAAAATCTTATAAAAACTGAAAATATAAATAAAAAACAAGAAAATAATATAAATAATAATATCAATAAAAATATAGATAAAAAACAAGACAAAAATGAAAATATAATTAATAAACAAAATCAAAAAAATATTAATCCTTTTAATAAAAAAATAGAAAATATTGATCCTATACAAAGAATTACTGAAAATATAGATAAAAAAGAAGAAAATATTAAAAAGGAAAATAATAATACAACTGAAAACATAACAAAAGAACAAAATAATTCAGATTTACAAAATATAGAAGATATTAAAAAAGATGAAAATATAAATAAAGAAATTTTTTCTTGATATACTTCAGATTTTCTAAATAAAAAAGAAGAAGCTATAAAAGAATCAAAAAAAATAAAATTACCTGATTCTCCTAAAAAAATATTTTTTGCTATTTTTAGTAGTTTATTAATATTATCATCTCTGGCATTTATTATTATATTTAAAATTGATAATCCTATTACAAAAAAATTAAAAACAAATATATTAGAAATAGTATGACAAAAAACTCAAAAAATAGAAAAAAAAGAAATAAATAAAATAATAAAAGATACTTGGACAACAAAACAATTAAATCAATTTTGATTTATTATAAATTATCAATTATCAAATACAAATAAATATAAAATTGATTGAAAAATATTAAATAATAAAGATAATTTTAATAAATATATACAAAATAAACTTGAAAAATTAAAACTTGAAAAATTAAAAAAACATATACAAGAAGAAAAAGAAAAAAATACTAACTCAAAATAAGTTAGTATTTTTTTAAAACATTAAAAAACATAATTGTAAAGTTATATTTTTTAAAATATATAAAAATATATGCTATCATATATAAAATATATAAATATTAAATAATTTTATGGCTGAAAACCTTACATTAAAAAAGATTGATGATATAGATAAAATTGAGACTAGAAAAGATATATGAGATATTGTATCATATATGAATAGTCTTTTTAAAGCAGCTATTGATTATGGTGCATCAGATATACATATAGAACCAAATGAAGAGTTTATATTAGTTAGATTTAGAAAAGATTGAGATTTTTTTATCTATGATAAAGTAGATCCTAGAAATACATCAGCAATGGTAACTAGATTAAAAGTACTTGCAAAAGTTAAAATAGATGAAAACAAAAAACCTCAAGATGGTAAAATAGTATATTATTATGAAAAAGATGACCAAAATGTTGATATAAGATTCTCTACTCTACCAACAAAATACTGAGAAAAAGTTGTAATGAGAATATTAAAACAAGATGCAGGATTAACAAATATTGAAGCATTATGATTACTAGAAATGAATGTATGAAAAGTAAAAGAAGTTTTAAAATCAACATATTGAATAATACTTGTTTCTTGACCAACAGGGTCAGGTAAATCTACAACATTATTTTGAATATTAAAAAACTATAATCCATTAGAATACAATATATCTACACTTGAAGATCCTATAGAATATAATATAGAATATGTAAATCAATCTCAAGTAAAACCTGAAATATGATATACATTTGCATCATGATTAAGAACATTACTTAGACAAGATCCAGATATCATAATGGTATGAGAAATCAGAGATAAAGAAACAGCTACATTGGCTGTAGAAGCAGCATTAACAGGTCACTTAGTATTATCAACAATCCATACAAACTCAGCAGCTTGAACTATACAAAGACTTGTAAATATGTGAGTAGAAACATTTTTAATAGCATCAGCTATGAAAATGGTTATATCTCAAAGACTTTGAAAAAAAATATGTCCTTATTGTAAAGAAGAAGCTGAAGTTGCTCCTCCTATAATAAATAAAGCTAAAAAATTTTTGGAAAATCTATTAGACCAAGAAAGTTTAAATAACTTAAAATTTTATCATTGAAAATGATGTGATAAATGTGCCTGAACATGATTTAAATGAAGACTTTGATTTCATGAAGTACTAGTTGTTGAAGAATGGCTAGAACCAATGATATTAAATGATGCATCAGCTTCAGAAATGAAAGAAGAAGCTATAAAACATTGAATGATTACAATTGTTCAAGATGCATTATTAAAAGCATTATTATGACAAACTACAATAGAAGAAGCCCTTAAATTAATTTAATTTTAAAAACTTATTATGTTCTCTTTTTTTAGAAAAAAAACCCAAGAAGAAATTGCAAATATAAAAAATTTCAACCAAGCAATAAAAACTATAAAAATGTTTATTGCTAGTTCTGAGTGGGAAAAAGCTGAAAAAGCAATAGATGAGATAAAACAAAAAGAAAAAAAAGCTTTTGAAAATCTAGTAGAATGATTAGTTAAAGATATAGATAAAAAATCTGATGTTGAAAGATTTTGAATAAATAAAACAAAAGAAAAATATAAAAAAACTTTTGAGGATAGAATAAAACTTCTAGAAAAATTAAAAAATAAAAAAGATACTCTTGAAAAAAAATATATTGAAAAACAAGAAATAGAAAGATTTAAAATAAGATTTAAAAAAATAAAAGAAGAACTTGAGCATTTAATCTCAACAAATAGAAGTAATGATGCTTTAGTAATTTTACAAAATTTTATTGAAGAAAATAAAACTAAAAGAATAGTTATAGATTTTTATAATAAAGAAAAAAAAATAATTCAAAAATCAATTGAAAAAGAAAGAAAAAGACAAGAAAAAAAATTAAAAGAAAATGCAAAACTTGAAGCATTAAAATTGATTGGAAATACAGTTAATTTAGATGATAAAAATAAGAAAAGAGATCAATTAAAAGAAGATAGTTTATGGGAAAGTTTAAAAGATAAATTAAACTTCTATAAAAAATTAAAAGAAAGACAAAAAAGAAAAGAATTATTAGATGAAGTAAATCTATTAATAGAAGAAGATAATAAAGTAAAAAATGAACTAGCAAAACAAAAACTTGCAAGTATTCATCAATGACTTGTGAAAGAAATCTCAAAGGATAATATGATTTGATATGACTTTTATTGAAAAATACTTTGAGCATCAAAAATTGCTTGAGATGCTCTATGAATATATGAATGAAAAACAAAATATGATTTTTTTATTGGTGATGCAACATGACAATGAATCAGAGCAGGTTTTATTGTATCTATGATATCAAAATTATTTTCAAATCTAGCATGAAAATATGATTTAAAAAAATTAGTTTTCAATATAAACAATGAATTAAAACAAGATTTAAAATCAAGAAATTTTATAACATCAATATTTTTTGAAATAGATAAAGATGAATATAAAAAAATTAAATATGTTTGAATGTGACATGAACCAATGTTACTATACAAAGCAAAAGAAAATAAAGTTGAAAAAATAAATGCATGATGAATTGCTGCTTGAACATTAATTTTAAAAGATCCAGAAAAAATAAAAGAAAATCAACTTGAAATGCAACCTTGAGATATATTACTAAGTTATAGTGATTGATTAATTGAAACAAAATCAAAAGAACAAAAAAATTATGGAATAGATAAATTAATGGAAGTATTTAAAACAGTTGCTCAATCAGAAAAAAAACCAAATAAAATATATGATTATATTATAAATGATATCAAATATTTTAAACAATGAGCAAACTTCAATGATGATATTACAATTATGATTCTTTGAAGAAATAAAAATAAAGATTTAGTAAAAGATAAAAAAGATTTAGTAAAAGAACTTGATTTAGATTGGGCTCCATCAAAAGAAGAACTAAGAAAAATAAAATGAAAAACTAAAATTGAAATTGAAGAGGAATTAAAAGAATTAGAAAAACAAAGAAAACTTAAAAATATAATAAAAAACTTAGATTCTCTTTACTATACATGAGAAATTTTAAGATTAAAACAAGAAGCAATAAAATATATAAAAGAATGATTTATTGATAAAAAAATAAATAATTATTTAAAAAAAGCTATTGCAAAAGAACAATCATATAAGGTAAAACTAAAAGAAGAAAGAATGACAAATAAATATAATATATTGAAACATCTTTTAAAAAAATGAGATTATCAAACAGTTATAAAAGAAGTTGAAGATATTATTGCAAAAGATTGAAATATATAATTAAAATTTAATTTAAAATTATGTGAATATTTGGTAATACATTTTATGATAAACACTGAAATTTTGATAATTCACAACTAATAAAATTATTAGAAGAAGCTAGAAAACTTCAAAATAAACAACAAAAAAAGCAATGAACTTTATGAAATAAAGATATTGTTTTATTTAAGAGTGTATCAAAAAAAGAAGTTTGGCAATTAATAAATAAATTATCTATTTTTGTTAATTCATGAATTGATATAAAATGAGCTCTATGAATTATTGCAAAACAAATCAAAAATCCATACTTAAAAGATATAGTTGTTGAAATAAAAGAAAATATTGATCACTGAATTGCTATAAATGAAACTATGGCAACATATCCAAAAGTATTTGATACTTTAACTATTGCCTTGATAAAAGTATGAGAAAAAACTTGAAAATTAGGTTTGATTCTAAATGAGCTTGATACACAAATGATAGAAAATCTTGAACTAAAAGGTAAAGTAAAAGGTGCTATGATATATCCTATGATACTTCTTACTCTTACAATAGCAATGGTAGTATTTATGATGATTTTTATTGTTCCAAGAGTAACAGCAGCTTTTGCAAAAGCATGAGCAAAATTACCTAGACCAACTCAAATAGTTGTAAATATATCAGATTTCTTATGAGGTTTTACACAAGAATGAAAAAATATAAAATTTGATGAAAAAAATAATTCATGTAGCTTTGAAAAATTTTGAAATAATTATGTATGAACAATAGTAAAATGAAAATCTGCAAACTCTCCAGATAAATGTCATGTCTGATCTCAATGAATAAAAGTAGTTTTCTTTCTTATTGCTATATTTATTATATTAAAACTAATAAATAAAACATATGCTTGAAAACTAGCATTATCAAAGTTTGCTACAAAAATGCCTATATTTTGATATATAGTAAAACAATCAAATATTGTATACTTTATAAAATCATTTACTCTACTTCTTGATTCTTGAGTATTATTACTTGAAGCTTTAAAAACTAGTGCACAAGTAGTTCCAAATCAAGCATATAAAAAAGAAATAATCAGAGTAAAAAATGAAGTAGAACTTTGACTAACTATTTCAAAAGCTTTATGATTAAATCTAGAATATGAATCTTCAATATATATGAATCCCCTATTTGCAGAAGAATTTGCATATGTTGTATCTACTTGAGAAGAAACATGAAGTTTATCAGAATCACTTAAAAAAATCTGAGCAAATTATAACAATGAATTAAAAAGATATATCTGAAATTTATCTGCTATGATGGAACCATTAATTATTGTAATTGTATGATTTTTAGTTTGATCAATTGTTATTTCAATAATGATGCCTTTCTTTGAAATGTGAAAAATTGCAAAAAATTTATAAAAAAATTAAAATAAACTTATATTTATAAAATAAAAATAAAATGTTAAAAGATGTAATAAGACCAGAACATAAAATAAGAGATTTATTACTACAAGTCTTTATAGAAAATGAATGAAGTGATATGTATATCACAGTATGAGCATTCCCATCTATAAAAATCTGAGGAGAAATAGTAAAAATAGATCAATGAATTGATGTTTTAAAATGGAAAGATACACTAGAATTTGCACAATCTATAATAAATGAAAAACAACATGATAAACTTATAAAATATAAAAATCTAGATTTTTCTTTTGAATTTTCAGGTAGAAGATTCAGAGCAAATATAAGTTTTCAATTATGAAATTATATGATTGTTTTAAGACTTTTAAGCTGAACTATACCAAACATAGAAGATTTACATCTACCTGAAATATATGAAAATGTAACAAAAAAATGACAATGATTAATACTTGTTACATGATCTACAGGTTCAGGTAAAACAACTACTCTAGCTGCTATGATTGATTATATTAATAGAAATTATACAAAACATATAATCACAATAGAAGATCCTATAGAATATGTTCATCCAAATAAAAAATCTATAATGGAACATAAAGAAATATGAAAAGATGTTCCAGACTACAAAACAGCACTTATGTGAGCCATGAGACAAAATCCACAAGTACTTTTATTTTGAGAGATGAGAACAAGAGAAGAAATGGAAATGGCACTTACTCTTGCAGAAACAGGACATCTAGTTTTTTCTACTCTACATACTAGATGAGCACATCAAACTATTACAAGAATACTTGATTCATTTAGTTGACCAGAAAAAAATCAAGTTAGGTTACAACTTGCAGATAATCTACTAGCTATTTTCTCTCAAAGATTATTAAAATTTAGAGACTGAACCTGAGTAAAAATGGCAAAAGAAATATTAGTTAACAACTGAGCAATAGCAAATATCATAAGAGAAAATGAATTTCATCAAATTCCTAGTTTGATTCAAATGTGACAAAGAGAATGAATGCAACTACTAGAAAAAGATATCATAGATTATATAAAAATCTGACTTATTACAGAAGAAGAAGGACTTAAGTATTCAAATAATCCAAAACTTATAAAAGAAAGTTTAATGTAAAAAAAATCATCCAAATTGGATGATTTTTTTTGTTATAATAAAACTATAATTATTGTAAGTTATAAGGAACATTTTCAGTATCTTTAACTACAGCTTTTCAATTAACACCTCTAATTAATCATTCTACTTCATTTTCTTTTAAATAGATAGATGTACCAGTAGAAAAAGCTGATTGATTTCCTTCTATAATTAAAGAAGTTAAACTATCTGAAATAGAAATGATTTTACCAGTTGCAGTTCAATTAGTTATAATATCTCAAGGTAAAAGTTTATTTGCATCAGTAGCTGATATAGCAAATGAAGTTCTAGTACTTGAATTAGCAACTGCTTTTCATGTTCATGAAGTTAAAGTAGATCAAGTAGATCTTGATTGATAATTACCAACAACATAAGCTTTTTCTAAATCACCTTCTTTTAAAGTAGCAGCTAATTCATAATTACCACCTTTTCTAGAAGTATAACCATATTTAAAATTATTAGTTCCATCTGAAAAATCTTCAGCTTTTACTTTTAATGCTGTTAAATTAACATCACCTGCTCCATAGTATCATAAAGCTGCTAAATTAGTAGCAGTATCTCAAGCAATATAATCTGTTGCTCAAGTTAAATTAGAGTTTGCAGTTTTTAAAAAAGATTTTAAACTTGCTCCTTGAGTTTTTACTGTTTCAACAGCAGAAGCTAATTTACCTAAGTTATCTTTTTTAACAGTATTTCTAGCATTGTCAGTTTGTCCTCCTAGAGAAACAAATGCAACAGTTGCTAAGATAGCTAATATAGTAATAACTACTATAAGTTCCACTAATGTGAAGGCTTTTTTTGTATTTCTCATGAATATATATTTATTAAGAAATAAAATACAAAAATTTTAAAATTAAAATTTACTCCTTTTATCAAGGACTGCTCTAGTTTACTATAAAAGTCCTTAACTTGCAAATATTTTTTCAAAAAAAACTAGACTTTTTAATATAAAAATGTGTAAATTAAAAAAGCATTAATTTATAAAAATTAATGCTTTTTTAAAATATAATATTTTTAAGCTTTTTTTCTTCTAAAAAATATTAAACTAGACATTATAAATGTAAGTAAGACAAGTATATTTGTTGATGTTCCTGTATCTGGTGTTTCAGCTGCATTTAAAGCTACTTTTTTTAAAACATTTTCTTTTGTAAGATTTGTTATTTTTTGATCTTGTAATGAGTCATTTGTAGAAAAATCATATATTCAATTTAAAAATGTAGTCTTAACTCATTCTTTTGTAGATACTTGAAATAACATCAATATATAATTTGAACTATCTTCTAAATTATCTTTTAATAATATATTTATTTGTTTATCATTATCTGAATCTATTAATATATCAGAAATTTTTAATTGTCTAAGTAATTTTACTTCCAAATCATCACTTGGAGTTATATCTTTTTTAAAAGTTATAACTATTTCTTTAGGTGATTTTATAAAAATACTTGCTACATTTTCATCTGTTGCACTATTTTCTATATCTATTCAAGAAATATCATTTCATAAAGAAAAATCCATATTTCCATCAATTCAATATACAGATAAAAAACTATATGATGTATTTGCTTTTAATTCTTGCTTCAAAGTTACATCCAATTTTTTCTTATTTGTAGAATCAATAGTTACTTTATCTAAATTTAAATCTTTAAATATTTTTGCTTCACTATTCAATTTTAAATCTGATGAACTAAATTCTTTATCAGTTAAAATCTTAATTATATTTGTTTTTGTTGAATCTAAGCTTACTATTGTTGCCTCTTTCCCATCAGCTGCAAAAGCAGACAAACTTAAAGTCAATAACATTAAAATTGAAATTATTTTAGTTTTCATATTTTTATATTTATTTTTATAAATTAACATACATTAATATTTAATCATATAAAAAGTTTTATGTCAAAAATATATATGATAATATACAACTTTTTTAGTAAAAATAGCTTTACAAAATATATTTTTATTTTTTAATAAATAAAAATTGACTCAAATAATTAAAAATATATAATATATACATCTTTTCATAACAAAAAATTAAAAAAAAGGAGGATATTATGAAAAAGATTATTCTTGTATTTATAGGTCTTGTTTTTATAACAAGTAATATATTTGCTGAAACAATAAGAGTTAGAGTAACAGAAGCTACTCCAATATACAAAAGAAGTATAGTTCAGATTCCACATACTACTTATCAAGAAGAACAAGTACAAGTTCCTTATCAATGTAGACAAAACAATGTTGATACAAATAGCATAGGAGTTGATACAATCATTGGAACTATTGCAGGTGTTGCAATTGGTAATCAAATTGGTAGAGGTAATGGAAGAACTGTTGCAAAAATTGTAGGTGGAATAACTGGTGCAACTATTGCAAATAATATGAGACAAGACTCTACAAAGACTTGTTATAGAATAGAGTTTAGAAAAATTCCTCAGACAACTTATAGTGATGAAGTTGAAGAAAGACTTGTTGGCTATAAAATCTGTGGTTATCTTGGAGGTAGAAAAATATGTAAAAGAACAAGTACCAAACAAAGATATATTTATCTAAACTACTAAAACCAGAGACTTAGCTCTGGTTTTTATTTTTTATTCTGGTTTATCAAGATAGACAACATTTTGATTTAAGTTATTTTCTTCTTGTGTTATTTTTACTATATCTTTATCTATTTTTTGAAATTCTTTATATGAATTATTATAATGATTTACTGTTGTTCATAAAGAATTACCAAGTTTATTAAAAGTCTCTTCATAAGTTTCTAGATGTCTAGCAAGTTTTCAAACATATTTTGCTATATCTTTTGCTTTTTGTTCTATTTCCAAAGCTTTTAATCATTGTAAAACAGTCTGCAGGTAAGCATAAAAACTTGTAGGACTTACTATTATAACTTTTCTTTCTTTAAAAGCATATTCCAAAAGATTTGATGCTCAAGACTTATTTGTTATCAAATCATAATATATAGTCTCACTAGGAATAAACATAAAAGCAAAATCTAAAGTTTTTTGATCTGGTTTTATATATTTACTTGTTTCATCTATTCTCTTTTTTAAATCATTTTTAAATAATTTCTCATAATGTTCTCTTGTTTCTTTATTTGTTGCTTCAAGTATTTTATTATAATTTTCAAGTGAAAATTTTGAATCAATAGGAATAATGTTTTCTCAGACAAAAACTACTCCATCAACTATATCTCATCACTTAAAGCTATATTGTAAAGCATAATTTTCTGGAGATAATACATTCTTTAAAACACTCTCTAGGAAATATTCTCATAAAATTCATCTTTGTTTTGGATTTTGTAATATATTTTCAAGTCATTTAAGTTGATTTCATATATCTTTTATCTGACTATTTGTTTGTTCTAGTGATGATAATTTTTGTGTAATTTCTTCTATTTTTTTTGTTGCTTCACTTGATATTTTCTGATTTGTTTCCAATGTCTTTCAAATAGTTTCATTTGATTTTATTAACCTAAAATCAAGTGTCTTATTTAAATTTAATAATTGATCTTGTAATAATTTTATTGAATTATTATCTTGTTTCTGTCAATTTTTTGATATCAAGAAAAAAATAATAACTACAAGTAAAAAAATTATTATAACAAGTGATATATTAAACATTGAAATAAAAGAAGAATTCATAAACAACTATTTTAATAATAAATAAATAATAAGTAATATAATAATAAAAAAATTTTTCCCTTTTTGTGTATTATTATCTTACTTATTATTCTACAAAATATTCTTTTTTAAAAAGAAGTTTCTTGTTTTGTTGTAATAGCAAATAAATCATAATTTTTTTCTTCAAATTTTTCATCCAATTTCTTAGATAAAGATGAAATAAAATCCTCTCAAGTCAATAAAAGTGGTGAAATATTAGGTAAAATTACAGCCAATTTTTCTCTATCTTTTTTTATAGCAAGTACTCATTTTTTTAAAGGATCAAGTTTTAATATTTCATTTGTATTCAAAACATCTCTTGAAATAATTTCATCAACTCTAACTTGAATATCTGATAAATCTGATAAAACTAAATTTCAAAATCTAGAATCATTCATAGCTTCAATAGTATTTTTTATCAATTCTTGTAAAGCTGTTACTTCAAGCTCTTTTATATTTCATGCTGATCCATGAACTATTCATCATTTATATATTGTAACAAATAAATTTGCTCTTCTAGAAACAAGAGATTTATCTAAAACAATTAACTCATCAATATTTGGAACCCTATTATTTTTAAGATAAAACTCTATTACTTGCTTTGCAATTTTTATCATATTTTATTTATAAAAAATTAAACCATATTTTTTTCTTCTTCTTCTCTTTGTTTTTCTTTCTCTTCAAGTTCAATAGTTCTAAAAATATCTCAAAGAGAATCCAGTGTTGTATATTTATAATAATAAAAATATAATAACTCAAATAACTGTTTAAAAAATGTCATTAAGAAATTGATAATTGGTAATAAAATAACCAATGAAATCAATTTTGCATATCAACTTGGAAAAAAAGTAAATATAGATAATGCTATAATTGATGAAGAAAATAATCATATAAAACTACCATAAATTCAAGTTAAAACATAAGTATAACTATTCAATATTTCTGATAACAAACTGATTCAAAAAGATAATATCAAGACATGAGCTAAAAATATATAAATAATAAATTCATAATTTTTAAGTCATTCAAAAATATAAACTGGTGTAATAAAAAAATATACCAATATTGTAAAAAAAGCTAATTGACCATAAATAATAATATTTTTTTTATATTTATCAGGATCAGTTAAACTTAAAATAAAATAAGTTAAAAACATTGTAGCAAAAGTTCAAATAAGAGCAATTACAGATAAAAATATTGGAAATATAGTATTTGTATTACTTCACATCCTCATAGAATCAAATCAAGCAGGTATGTCAATAAGACCTGAAGTAGCAAAAACTAAAAATAAAATTATGATACTTCATATAATTCATGCTCAAAATGATCATAAAGAATTTATAATAACATCTCTAAATGAAATCTTGTTTGGTCAAAAACTCATAATTACTTTTTATTTTTAAATAATATATACATATAAATAATAGCTCAAATAGTTATAAAACTATCTGCTAAATTAAAAACTGAAAAATATTTTACACTTATAAAATCTATAACTCTAGAATCAAATATTCTCTCAATTCAATTTCATATTGCTCAAGCTAATATTAATCAAAAACTTAAATCAAACAATTTTTTCTTTTTTTCTTTTTTTCTTTCTAGAAAATAATAATAAAAAATTGCTATAATCAAAATAATAGTTAAATATTTTAATCCTGGAATTTGAGTAGAAAAAGCAATTCAAGTATTTTCTACATATTTTAAACTTAAAAAATCTCACAAGATATTTATTTTTTTTTGTAAATAAATATTTGCTAGATTTTTTGTAAATAAATCTAAAATAACTCAAAGAATAATTACTGAATAAAACATTTGATTTTTAAATAAAAATTATTATAACTAGCTAACCAAAAATAAAAAGGAGCATAAAATGCAAAAAATAAAAACACAAGAAGAAGTACAATTAACTTCTAAAAACTCAAAACTGGAAGAAAAATATACAACAATAATTTTTACAATTTTTATTGTAGTATTACTTATTGATATATGTGTAAAATCTTTCCTATAAAATAGAGGGCCATCCCCCTATTTTTTTAATTTTCAAATAATTATCTCATTTTTTTTAATATCTCAAGAAAGAACTTCTATATTTTCATTACTTGCTTCAATATAATTCTGAGTCCAACCTTTCCAATTTCATTTTTCATCTACCTGTTCAACTAAAATTTCAAAAATATCTCAAATATTTTCTAAAATAAAATTATTTCTGATTTTATCTGATAACTCTAAAATTCTATTCATTCTATCTTTTTTTACTTTATCTGAGGTTTGCTCTTTATAAAATCAAGCTGGAACATTTTCTCAAAGTTTATGTGCTGAAAAAGGAAAAGCATGTAGCTTTGTAATTTTGCAAGTTTCTATTAAATCAAGAGTTTGTTTAAAATCCTCTTCAGTTTCTCCTGGAAAACCAACTATTATATCTGCTCAAATACTTATTTTTATATTATCTTTTCTTTTTATACTTCTTAATTTTAATAAAATATCTTTCATAAAATCTCAAGTATAATGCCTTCTCATTTCTTTTAAAACATTATTACTTCAAGATTGAACTGAAAAATGAAAATGTGGATAAATTCTAGAATTTTCAAAAATTTTTAATAATTTTTCATCTACAAATTCAGGTCAAAGTGAAGAAATCCTAAGTCTTTTTATAGAAGTATTTTCCAAAATATATTCTAATAGTTCAAATAATTTTGATTTAACTTCTGAAATAGAATTTACTGGAGATATTTCTGGATTAGTAGAATCAAGTCACCAAGCAGCTAGATTTATTCAGGTCAAAACTACTTCCTTTCCTCAAACTTTTACAAAATCCTGAATTTCTTCAACTATATCTTCTTTAGCTCTAAAATAATGTCTTCATCTTTTTTGAACTGTAAGACAAAAACTACAAAAACTATCACAACCTCATTGAATTAATACAAATTTTTTTGTATAAATTTGATTTTGAGTTAACTTTTTTAATTTATCAAAGTTTATTTGTTTTTTTCAGTCCAATTTTTTTTCTTCTGGATCTTCTCCTAAAATTTCTATTCTTCACTTAAATTCTTTAAGTTCTGGATACAACTCAAAAAAATCTTGCTGAGCCTCTCATTCCTTAAATGCTCCACATCAGCTTATATAAACTTTCCAATTTCAGGTACTGGTACCCAAAGTTTTGGGTACCGGTACCTCTTTTACTTCCTTAAATATATCTTTTATAAACTTAATCCATTTTCTTTTAGCTTGATCTGTAACTACACAACTAGCAACAAAAATCCCCTGTTTATCTTTTAAATAATCAGAGTTTAACCATTTATCTGTATAATATTTATTTACTTTACATCAAAAAATTTTATATTGCATTATTTATTTTTTTATTTAATCTAAATTCTAATAAATTGGTTTAAATTCATTCCAACCATAAATTTCAGGATATTCTTTCCAAGGACCTTCACAAACTTTATATTTACTACATTTTTTACATTCTTCTCTTTTTGCTTTTCATTCATTCCATCTATAATCAGCATAAGAGTCAATAGTCCACTCTGCATCAACTACTGTAGTTTCAGGCATAATATTTTCAGCAATAGCCCATTCATAACCTTGCATAAGACAATAAGGAATTGCTTCAGTAAAAGCAGGAATTCAAGCTTTTTTAGCTATATCAAGTCATTTATGAACATAATGAATTACATCTGATTTTTTAGGTACAACTATATCTTTATTTTTATCTGCACTTCCCAAAATATGTACAAAAGCAAATTGAAATTGATTAACTCAAAGTTTTACTAATAATTCTGCTAATTGAGGAATCTCCTTATAATTAGCTTTTGTAATAACAGAATTAATTACAACTATTTGATTTAATTTTCTTAAATTTATAAGTCCTTTTACTACTCTATCCCAGGCTCATTTTTGATGAACTTGATTATCATGAGTTTCCTTATAAAATCAATGAATTGAAGGACTAAATTCAGTAACTCAAGCCTTTATAAGTTTTAAAACATAATCTATTTTATCAAAATTTGTACCATTTGATTGAATTTGAATTTGCTTATAACCTATATCTTTTGCATAAGCCACTGCTTCTACTAAATCTGGATGAACAGTAGGTTCTCAACCTGTAAAAACTGCATATTTACATCAATTATCATATTCCCTTTTTATTATTCATTTTATTTCTTCTATAGTTCTTGGTTTATATTTATATCTTTTATCTCATTGTACACAAAAAGTACAATGATTATTACATGCAAAACCTACTTTTATATCTGCTCTTTTATACATATTTCTATTATAAATTAATTTCTAATCAACTTACTTGGAATTAAACTTTTTAGTTTTCAATTCTTTAATTTTGCTATTCCCATTTCCAAATCATCATAAATTATTTGATAATATCAATCAAATAATTTAGTTTCTATTTCATATCAACTTAATAATCTATCTAAATCATCTTTATTTACTTCTATAGTATTTTTATCAAATTTAGTAAAAGTTCCAGCATAAAAATTTGGAATAAATTCTCAGTCTTTTAGTTGTCCAATATTTATTCAAATTTTGTATAAAAATAGTTTATCCCAAATATCATTTAAAGATTTTTTTATTAACTGAATATCTCAATTATATTCATATAATCCATATTCTCAAATATCAAAATCAAAAGTATTTTTAAAAAAATCACTAATTTTTTTCCTATCTGTAGAATTTAATTTCTCAATATTTTGCCTTACAAACTTTATTTCTTCTTTTTTATTCCATCTACTACTTTTTTCCTCTCTCCCTTGTGGAGAGATTGAGAGAGGGATTAATGATTTTACTTTTCTTATTTTAGCCACAAAAAATCAACCTGTAAAATTTAAGTGTGGCCAATTTCTTTTAAATGAACTTACATTAACTCCTTTCTCCCTTGGGGGGAAAGGTTGGGATAGGGGGATAATTTCTATATAATCTCCATATTTTTTAAAAATCTTTTCTATAACTCCTTCATTTTCAAATTTATTCAAGGTACAAGTAGAATAAACTATTTCTCAACCAGCCTTACAAGTAGTAATAGCTGCTTCAAGTAATTTATACTGTAACTTTGCTACATTTTTTATATTTTTTAAATTCCAATATTTTAAAGCTTCATCAGTTTTAAATGCAGTTCATTCTCAGCTACAAGGTGCATCAAGAAGAATTTTATCAAAAATTTCAGGAATATTTTTAAAAAATCTTCCATCATAGTTAGTTGCAACAGTTTTTAAACTACTCATCCTATCTAGATTTGAAAAAAATCATTTAAGTCTAGACTTATCAAGTTCATTTGCTACAATTAAACTATTTGGATAATATTCTTGTAATTGAGTTGTTTTCCCTCCAGGAGAAGCACTCATATCCAAAATAATATATTCATTATAATCAATTTTATCTCCACTCATATAAAATGGACTAGAACTAGCAGCAACTTCTTGCACATAAAAATATCCTGCAATATGTTCAGGAGTATTTCATAATGCTACCTCTTTAGCATCTTCTCTATCTATATAAAAAATATTTTTTCAAAGATTTGTAGAAGTAAGTATCCAATTATTATTTTTAGCTCTTTTTTTAAAATCTTCTATACTTATTTTATTTGTATTTATTCTTATTGATTTTTTAAGAGGAGTATTAAGTGATTTCTCAAACTTTAATACTTCTTCATCATCAAATCAAAATTCTTTTTTTATGTAATCTATAAAATCTTTTTTCACAAAAACTATTTAATAATTATTTTTTAATAATTATATAAAAAAAAAATAGTAAGTAAACAAAAAAGTAGCTTTTGCTACTTTCTAAAACTTTCTAAAATTTCTTTTGCTATTTCCTTTCATCATAAACCAAAAGCTAAACCTCAAGCAATTGTAAGCATTGCTATAAATCCAGTTAAAACAGTATTTATTATTTGAGTATCAATTCATATTTTATTTAATACAACCATTAATGTAAAAAATAAAATTACTATTTTTGCTCAAGAAGCTATTATTTTTGCAGTTTTTTGTTTTGTTAAATTAAGTGCATGAAAAACAACATCATAAATAAAATTAGCAAATCTTATACCAAAATATCAAACAACTACTCATACAAATAAATTTGGTAGGTAAGTTAATAAATCTCTTAAAAATTGTTCAACAGTTGTAATTCATAAGATAATTATTGACCACCTAAAAAATAACAAAAATACATAATATGCAGAAGCTTTTGCTACTACTTTATCAATTTGAATTTTTTTTGATATCAATTCATATACTTCACTTTTATTTTGAGTATTTGTTTTTTTTTCTTGTTTTACATCTTCATCTTCATCTTCATGTATACTTATATCAAATTTATTTATAAGTTCTAATATCTTAAATCTCTTAAAAAGATATAAAATAAACCTATAAACAATAATTGATATAAGTAATCATAATATTATAACAATAATTGCCCAAAAAATATTTAAAGCATATGTTTCAAAATAAAACTGAATAGTTTTTTCTAAAAGATCAATATTTTTTTGTAATAAATGTGAAAAATAATTCATATTATCTTTTTATATTATTTATATAACTCTCTAAAATCAATGCTGCAGAAATAGCATCTTTCTTTCATTTTTTTTCATCTATTCATATAGATTCTAATACTCTTTCAGCTTCAAATGTAGTATATCTCTCATCTATACTATCTATTTTAACACTTTTATATTTATTTTTCAACTCTCTAATAAATCTTTTTGTTTTTTCAAGCTGTTTTAAATCTTTTCAATATAAATCATATGGTAATCATACAACAATTATATTTATATTATATTGTTTTATATATTTAGATATATAAGTATTAATTTTTTGTCTATCTACTATTTCCTTTGGAATAGCAATATTTTCAACTTCAATAGCCAATCAACATCTTTTATCTCAATAATCTATTGCTAATATACTCATAAAATTATTCTGATTCAACTAAAACATTAAGTTTTGCCATAGCATCTTTACCCAATTTTATAAAAACTTGTGATTCTCAAATCTTTTTTATATGACCAGCTGGTAAGTCAATGTGTTTTTTAGTTAATTCTATTCAAAATTTATTTTTTATAGCTTTTATAATATCTTTTTCACCTATTCATCAATATACTTTTCTATTTGCTCAAGTTTTTAACTTAAATTCTAAATTTTTATTATTTATATCTTCAACAATTTTATGTCTATTTTCAATCAATTCTCTTCTATGAGCATCTTCTCTTTTCAATTTTTCCATATATTCTTTTTCAGCTTTTGGAGTTAATTCTATAGCCAATTTTTTAGGAAATAACATATTTTGAGCATAACCAGCCTTTACTTCTTTTATTTCCCCTTCTTTTGCTACATTTATCACATGTTTTAAAAATAATACTTTCATTTTTAATTTAATTAATTTATAATAACTTTAATTATATAAAAAATATATAATTTACAAGACCAGCCTTTATAAAAAAGACTGGTCTTATTTTTATTCTGATTTTAATTCTTCAATTGAAATTCTAAATCAAGTTAGTTTAGATGCTAAATTTACATTTAATCATCATTTTCAAACAGCTTTTGCTCTTTCTCATTCAGGAATATATGCAATAACTGAATCTTCATCTTTTCAAGGAATAACTTTTAAAACATTTGCTGGACTTAAAGCTTTTTTAATAACTTCAGCTGCATCATCTACATTTGGAACTATATCTATTTTTTCTCATCATAATTCTTCCATAACTGATTTTACTCTCATTCATTTTTGACCAATAAGTGTTCAAACAGGATCAATTTCAGGCATATCACTAGAAACAAGCATTTTTGTTTTTATTCCAGCTTGTCTTACAACTTTATCAATATTCACAAGACCATCTTCAATTTCAGGAACAAATTCTTTAAAAATACCAGGAACAAGTTCTGCTCTTTTTCTTGATAAAGTAACTCTTGGAGCTCTATTTTCTTCTTTTGAAACTTCAGCAACATAAATATAATATCTATTTCATGCTTTATATTCATCTCTTGAAACTTGTTCTGATTTTGGCAATACAACTTTATTCCCATTATAATCAAAAATAACTTTAGCTCATTCAACTAAATCAACTTTCATATTTATAACTTGCCCTTCTTTATCTTTAAAAAGTTCATATATTTTTTCTTTTTCTGTTTCTCAAATTTTTTGAATAATAACTTGTCTAGCAGCTTGAGAAGCAATTCTTCAAAAACTTTCAGCTCATCAATCTTTCATTACTTCATCAGTAACATCAAATTCTACAACATCCCCTTCTTCAAATCCTTCAGCATCATCTCAAAGTTCTTCAAAACTAACTTGAGTAGCTGGATCTTCAACTTCTTTTACTACTTCTTTTTCAATAGCTATTTCTATTTTATTATTTTCAAAATCAAGGTTAACATTAACATTTTCATCTTTTGAGCCATAATCTTTTTTATAAGCTGTTTTAATAGCTGATTCAATTATATCAACTAATCTTTCTTTTGGTATATTTTTTTCTGCTGAAATCATATTTATAGCAGCTTCTATTTTTTTTATATCTAACATATTTTTTTATTAATTTAAATAAATATTTTAAAATAAAATGAGAATTTGTTTCCAAACCCTCATTTTCACTTAACTATTTTATAAATATATATTATACAAATATAGATTTTTTGCAAATTTTTTAATATCAAAAAAAATACTTAATTTAAAATTAAGTATTTTTTAAAAAATTAGTCTTCTTTTCTTTCTTGAGCAAAATCAATTTTTAATTCTCTTCCTTCTAATTCTTTACCATCCATTTCTTCTTTTGCTTTAGCTGCATCTTCTGCATTAACAAATTCAACAAAACCAAAACCTCTTGATTTACCAGTTTCTCTATCAGTAACAATTCTAACAAATGAAACTTCACCAAATTCTTTGAAGATATCTTTTAATTCTCTCCAATCTAACCCCCATGAAAGGTTTCCTACAAATAATTTATTTGTTTCCATAATATAACAACATTTAATAATAAACTGAAATTAATCTGAAAAATTTACAACAGTTAAAATATACTTAACCCACAAACTTCAATAATTTCAAATACAAGTATATAGCTAAAAAAATAAAAGCAAGTTTATTTTTAACTAAATAAAAAACAAGATTTAAAATCTTGTTTTTATAGTTTTCTTTTTCTTAAAAAAGCTGGAACATCTAAATCATCTTCAACTGAACTTCTAGCTGGTTGAGAAGGAGTAACTGGAGTTGATACTCTAGAATCAGTTACTGTTTTTCTACCAAATGGATTAATTGTTTTAGGAGCAGCTTGTTTATCTTCCAATACTTTTTTATTTGAATTTTCATCAAATCATGTTGCTACAACTGTAATTTTTATTTCTCATTCATAATCCTCTCTTATAGTTGAACCAAAAATAATATTTGCATCACTATCAACATTTTCTGTAATAACTTTTGCAGCTTCATCAACTTCAAACATTGATAAATCAGTACCTCAAGTAATATTGAAAAGTAATCATTTTGCTCATGCTATAGATAATTCTAAAAGAGGAGAATCAATAGCAGCTCTAGCTGCTTCAACAGCTCTATTTTCACCAGAACCAAAACCAATTCACATAAGAGCTGAACCTGCATTTCTCATAACAGATCTAACATCTGCAAAGTCAACATTTATTAAACCTGGTTGAGTTATTAAATCAGAAATACCTTGTACTCATTGATTTAAAACTTCATCAACAATTGAAAAAGCTTCAAGTAATGGAGTTTTTTTATCAATTATAGATAAAATCTTATCATTTGGAATTGTGATTAAAGTATCAACTTTTTCTTTTAGCTCATTAAATCAATCAATTGATTTAGCCATTCTATTTTGTCCTTCAAATGAAAAAGGTTTAGTAACAACTCAAACAGTTAATGCTCACATTTCTTTTGCTATTTCAGCAATAACAGGAGCTGCTCAAGTACCAGTACCTCATCATAATCCACAAGTAATAAAAACCATATCTGATCATTCTATAACTGATTTTATTTCTTCACTTGATTCTTCAGCTGCTTTTTTACCAACTTCAGGATCAGATCAAGCTCATAATCATTGAGTTATTCATTTTCAAATATTAATTTTTGTTGGAGCTAAACTAGAATATAAAGCTTGAGCATCTGTATTCATAGCAATAAATTCTACTCATTGTAATCAAGCTTCAATCATTCTATTAACAGCATTATTTCAACCTCCACCTACTCAAATAACTTTTATTTTAGCTACAGGTGAAATAGTTCATCATAAATTTACTTCTTCTGGACCAGAATCTTGAACTGTTCATCCAGACAATAATGATTTTAATTTATCTTCTCTTTTTACCATACTTATAGTATTAATTAATTAAATTTTAATTTAAAGTTATTATTTATTAAACAATTGTCAATATTATTTTTATATATTTTAATATATATTTTTTCAATTTAAGGTATTATTTTCTTAAAAATTTTATTTATAGATTCAATAAAACCTTTAAAACTAAGTGAAAAAGTAGAATATTCCATTGAATATTTTCTAGCAAGAATAATATTTCAAACAACTGCAGCAAAACTTGGATCTGATATTGAAGTATCTATTAATTCATCATTTATAGTTGGAACTCAAATAAAACTTGGTAGTTTTAATATATTTTTTGATAATTCAATTAATCATTTTTGTTTAGCTCCTCATCATACTAAAACTACTCATTCTGGTAGCATTCAATCTTTTCAAATAAAAGCTAATTCCTTTTTTATATATTGTAATATTTCTTCATACCTTGCAGTTACTATTTGATTTAAATAATTTAAAGATATTCCTCATTCCTCATCTAATCACAATTTTTTAAAAGAAATTTCAGTTGTATCATTTTTTTCATTATCTTCTATAATTAATGATGAATATTCTAATTTTAATTTTTCAGCAATCTTTATTGAAACTCTTGCTCCTAAAGCTATATCATTTGTAACATTATCTCATCATAATGGAATTATTGCTGAATGAATTAAACTTCATTCTTCATAAACAGTTATTCAAGTTGTTGTTGCTCATATATCAACACATACAACTCATAATTCTTTCTGTCTTTTAGTTAAAATTCCTTCTGGTGAATCAATTAAATTTGGATAAATATCAATTATTTCTATTCAAACATCAGCAATAGCTTTCTTTATATTATTTAATACATTAGTATTCATAATAAAAATATGAGCAACAACTTCAAGTTTTCTAGCTGACATTCAAACTGGATTTTTAACTCATTCTTCTAAATCAACTATAAAATATTCTGGAATAACTTTTAAAACATCTTTATTTGGCATATTTACTCATGCTTTTGCAGCATCAAGTACTCTATCAATATCTCATGATGTAATTTCTTCTCAAGAAATAGCTGTAACTCACTTAGAAACAATTACTTCAAAAGATGATGAATTAAAAGATATAGTTGCTCAAGAAATTCATTCTCAAGATATTTTTTCTGCTTGTGATAAACTTTTATCAAGATTATCTTTAAATTCCTCCATATCCAATATATTTCATTTTCTTATAGCATTGGAAACACTATTTCAAACTCATAAAACAACAAAATTATCTTTATTTTCTTCTTTTATAAAACTTCAAATAACTGTTTTTATTTTTGAACTTCATATATCAATAGATGTAACTATACTATCAAAATTCATTTTTATTTTCTTATTAATTAATATGTTCTATTTTTTTATACATTTTTATTATCTCAAAATAAGGATTTCTTTAAATAGTTCTTATTTTTGATTAAAACAATTATATATAGCAAAAAATCTTTTTCAAAATAACTTAACTAACTAGTGTTAAAAACTTTTAAAAAAAGACTTTATTTTTTTGATTTTATAAAATTTTTATGATAATATTAAACAAATAATTAATGTTTTTAACAAAATAGATATAAAATGAAAATAACAAGAATAGATATAATTTTATTATTAATAACAATTTTAAATATAGTTGCCATTATTTTTCAATGAAAAGTAATATGATGATTTAATAATGATATACAAATTTCAATAATAGTATTATTTTTTGTGATTGAAATTAGTGTTATATTATTTTTAATTAAAAGTTTTTATCAAAAACCTATTATTGAACTTGAACTAGCAATAAAAAAATTTTTAACATGAAAATATAAAAATGAAAAAATAAAACTTAATTTATCTCAAAACCAAGACCTTGATTTTATTATTAAATTTTTTAATAATACATTAAATACTCTAAAAAATATAAAAGAAGAATTTTTACACTGAAAAGAAATAAAATGAGAAGTTTCCCTAGCAAAAGAAATACAATGAAAAACATTTACAAAAAAACTAAAAGAAATACCTAGTTTAAATGTAGTAGCAAAATCAAAACCAGCATGAGAAATTTGATGAGATTCATATGATATAATACAAAACAATGATAACTATTATATTTATGTATGAGATGCTACATGACATTGAGTTGGTGCATGATTAATAATGATGATGGTAAATGCTTTAGTAAGTGGTTTTTCAAAAGTATATGAAAAATGAAGTGATATTTTAATAAAAACAAATGAAATACTAAAGCCTAGAGTAAAAGCAAATCTACTCATGACTGTCCTATTACTTAGATGGAATGAAAAAACAAAAAAAATGTATTTTACTTGAGCTGGTCATGAATATTTAATGATATATAAACAAAAATTAGGTAAATGTTTTAAAGTAAAATCTTGATGATTAGCTTTATGAATGGTAAAAGATGCTTCAAAAATATTAAAAGAACAAAGAATAAGTTTTGAACCTCATGATATAATAGTACTTTATAGTGATTGAATCACTGAAGCAATAAATAAACCAAAAAGAGATTGAACAGAAGTAATGTTTTGAGAAGACAGACTTATGAAAGTTATTGAAAAATCTCCAAATGTAAAAGGCACAAAACATAAGAGTGCTATTTCAGTTTTTAATAATATAACAATACAATTATCTAGATTTATGTGATATAATCCAATACAATTAGATGATATTACATTAGTTACAATAGAATACAAAGAAAATAAATTAACAAATAAAAATGATTTTCCACTTGAGATACCTGATGAATTTATTACAGAATGGAGTTGGAATAAAAAAATTTAAAACAAAATTAAATAAAATGTAAAGAACAAAAATTATATAATTCTTTACATTTTTTTTATGTTTTTTAAAATAAAGTAAATTTAAATACTAATTATCATAAAATAGTGAATAATCAAGAAAAATTAATTGCTTTAGTAAAAAAAAGATATACCTGAGATATAAAATGATTTGAACCAGAAAAAGAAATAAAAAAGCAAGAAACTAAAAAAGAAAAAAATAAAGAAGATAAAGATTTTAAAGAAGCTGATAAATTATATAAAGAAGCATTAGCTCATATAAAAGATATAATAAGTCCTGCTTTCATGGATATAAAACCAAATTATTTAAAAATAAATAATACTTATTGTAAAACATTCTTTGTTTATGCTTACCCAAATTTTTTAGAATGAAATTGGTTATCACCAATAATAAACTGGGATGTTAAATTTGATATGAGTTTATTTGTATATCCTATAGATTCTGCCTTCATACAAAAATACCTAAAAAAAAGATTAACTCAATTACAATCAGAAAGATCAATAAATGCAGATAAAGGATTAGTAAATGATCCAGCTTTAGATGCACAAATACAAGATGTAGAAGAACTAAGATGAAAATTAACTAGATGAGAAGAAAAATATTTTCATTTTTCACTTTATTTCACAATATATGCAAACAGCTTAGAACAATTAGATAAATATAGTAAAGAAATAGAAACTATTTTATCATGAAGAAATGTTTTACAGAAACAAGCATATCTTAGAAGTGAGCAATGATTTATATCAACAGGACCATTTGCAAAAGATGAATTAGGAATATATAGAAATATGTCTACTTGATGAATATCTACAACTTTTCCTTTTTCTAGTTCAACATTAAGCCATGATGAATGAATACTTTATTGAGTAAATACACATAATAATTCCCTAATTATTTATGATAGATTCAAAGCAGAAAATGCAAATATGTGTGTATTTGCAAAATCAGGTTCATGAAAATCTTTTACAGTAAAACTTGAAATATTAAGAAGTTTGATGTTATGAACAGATGTTATTGTTATTGATCCTGAAAATGAATATAAAACACTTGTAGATACAGTATGATGAACTTACTTAGATGTAAGTTTAAATTCAGAACAAAGAATTAATCCTTTTGATTTACCTAGAGGACTAAAAGACAAAGATGAAAAACCATGAGATTTGTTAAGAAGTGCTGTAATAAATATGCTTTGACTTATGAATCTTATGATGTGAAAACTTTCAGCAGAAGAAGAATCAATAATGGAAAAAGCTCTTTTAACTACTTATAGTTTAAAATGATTAACTCTTGATGATGATGATACAACATGAAAAGAAATGCCTATAATGAAAGATTTACAAGATGTTCTTGAAACAATGGATTGAGCATCATCACTTGTAAAAAAACTTGAAAAATATACAACTTGAATTTTTAATTGAATTTTTTCACAACCAACAAATATTGATTTAAAGGACTGATTACAAGTATTTTCAGTAAGAGACTTATCAGATATGATGAGACCTATTGCAATGTATGTTATACTAAATCATATATGGAATAATGTAAGAGCAAGTAACAAAAAAAGATTACTTATAATTGATGAAGCTTGGAATGTTATGCAACATGATGATTCAGCAAAATTTTTATTTTGATTGGTAAAAAGAGCAAGAAAATATAATCTATGAATAACAACTATTACCCAAGATGTTGAAGATTTTATCTCAAGTCCCTATTGAAAACCAATAGTAACAAACTCTTCAATACAATTATTATTAAAACAATCTAGTGCATCAATTGATAAATTACAAAGTGTTTTTAAACTTACAGAACAAGAGAAATATATATTATTAAATGCATCTGTATGACAATGATTATTCTTTGCTTGAATGGAGCATGTATGAATACAAATAATAGCAAGTTATTATGAAGAAAAAATAGTCTCTACAGATCCAAATAGAGAACAATAAAAAAATAATATTTTTAAAAATATTATTTTTTTATTGTTCTACTTTTCTTCCCCACAATCAATGAATACTACACCTAGCTATAATTATATATTCATCTAAATCTGAAATATCAAATTCTACTACTGGATCTTCTCAAGTAGATAAAAATTTTTCATCCACTAAATCTCAATATTCATCAAGCAAATAAATATGATTTATTTTATGTTCTTCTCAACTTGGATGTAATTCTCATTTCCCTATTAAAACTTCTATATTTCAATTATCTAATTTTTTTATATCTATAAAATGTTCTAAATCAATTCATATTAAATTGTCTTTATCTAAATAATTTATTTCTTCAATTATTTCCTGAAAATTTTCAGATTCTTCTCAACAAATAGGACAAACATAATTATTTCATAAATCAAAAAATTTTGTTCAAGCTTTTATTCATTCATCCTTATCTCAAATAGATTCATCATATATATAACCACAATTTGTACATAAATATTTCATAATTATTTTTTATTATTTTAATATATATTTTAAATAAGTATTATTATTTTTTATATAATGTAAAGAAAAAGTTTTTAACAAATAAAACATTATAATTTTTGATTTTATAATATAAAAGTATATAATATACTAAATTTCAAAAAGTTAATATTTTAACAAAAGAATATGGATAAAATAAAAAGCATAATAGTAGAAATTGAAAAAATAAAAAATTCTTGAGATTATCAAGAAGCTGAAAAAATAGTTGAAAAAGCATTAATAAATTATAGTGATGATTATAGATTATATGAAGAAATTGCTGATATAAACTTATTTAATTGAAATCTTGAAAAAGCAGCAAAAGCTATAGATTTTGCTCTTGAATTAAATCCTTTATCTGCTACATGAAATTATTTAAAATGATTTTTATTATTAAGTAAAGATAAAGTAAAAGAAGCTTTATCTTATCTTGAAAAATCAAATAAATTAATGTGAAATAATTCTGAAGTACTTAGAAATTTATGATGGGCCTATACTTTAAACTGACAAACTGAAAAATGAATTAGTATATTAAAAAGAGCATTAAACCTATCACCATGAGATGATTTAATTAAAGAAGACTTAGCAATGGCACTTATATGAGCTTGAGAAATAGAAAGATGAAATAATATATTAAAACAATTAAAAACAAAAAAATAATTAATAACCAGTCTTTTTGCTTTAGACTGGTTTTATATTAAATATATATTTAAACTTAAAAAAATAATGAGTAAATTTATAAAAAATAAGATTAACTCTGAAATAATAACTATTATTGATTTATGAAGCTATAAAATAAGAGTTGCAATTTGTGAATTTTTAAAAAATAACTCAAATAAAGAATCTATAAAATTATTAGCTTTTACAGAAAAAAGACAATCAATATGAGATATAGAAACAAATACAATAAAAAATCTTGATAATATATGTGAAAATATTCAAATAGCTATAAAAAAAGCTGAAAAAATAGCAAATATAAAAACTAATAAAGTTGCTATAAATTCTAGTTTTATGCCTAGTTTTTTAGAAACTTCTAAGATAAATTATAAAAGAACAAATAAAAATAAGCTTATAAACATAGATGAATTAAAAAATATATTGAAAGATATTGAAACTAAATCTATAAAAAATCAAACAAAAAGAATAAAAGAGAAATATGATTACTCATTTAAAAACTTAGATATAATCTTAAATGATATATCAAATATAAATATTGATAATGAATTAACTTCAAAATTAATATGATTTTCTTGAGAAAAAATATCTTTTAATATAACTAATATTTTCATACCAAAATCAAATTTTGATACTATAAATTATATTGAAAAATACTTAAAAATAAAAATAACTAAAATACTTCCTGAGGAATTTACTCTTACAAGATTATGGAAAAAACAAAAAGATATAGTTATAATAAATATATGAAATTCATCTAGTTACATAACAATTAAAGATAAAAACTGAAATATAATATGAAGTATAAAAATAGATGTATGAATAGAAAAATTAATTAACAATATAAAACAAATTTCCAATCTAACTAGAAGTGAAATAATAAAAAAATTAAATAGAGATGATTTTTATAAACAAGAGAAAAAAGATTTTTTAGATATATATAGTTTTTTAATACTTCAATCATTAAAAGAAATATTAAAAGAAAAAATATGTCCTAATAATTTTTTTATTATTTGATGATGATGAAATAATAACTTTTTTAAAAACTATTTAAAGAAAATAAATTTCATAGATTATTGAATAAAAATAACTAAACAAATAAAATTTATACTACCTGATATAAAAAAAATAGCAAAAATTGAAAATGTTGAAGAAATATTAAATAAATCAAATCTAAATATTATCTCAATGATTTTAACATATGATTTTTTATTACAAAAAAAAGAAAATACAATTGAAAAAATAACAAAAAATATAATAGAAAAACTAGAAGATTAATCTTCTAGTTTTTTATTATCAAAATTATTTATTTCAGATATAAAATAATCTTCTAAACTTCATTTTATATCAGACATATTTTTATTTTGAACTATTATATTTCATTTATGAATTATACTTATTTTATCACAAATACTTTCAACATCAGATAATATATGTGTATTAAAAAATATAGTTGTTCATTGTTTCTTTAAATCAAAAAGTAAATCTTTTACCATTTTTCTTCAAATTGGATCAAGTCAACTCATTGGTTCATCTAAAAATAATAACTTTGGCTTATTTATAATTGACTGAGCTAATCATATTCTTTGAAGCATTCCCTTTGAAAAATCCTTTAAATATTTTCATTTTGCATCTTCCAATCATACTTTTTCTAATAACTCATCTACCCTATCATCTAATTCCTGTTTTGTAAATCAAAAAAAATTTCAATTAAATTTTAAAAATTCTTCTGTTTTTAAATGCTTATATAAATAAGTATTTTCTGGCATAAAACCAATTTGTTTTTTTGAATCTATATTTAATCATTTTTTTCAAAAAATTTCTATTATTCAAGAATCAAGTTTTAAAAATCATAAAATGCATTTCATAGTTGTAGTTTTTCAAGCTCAATTTGGTCATAAAAAACCATAAACTTCCCCTGTTCTTACTTCAAAACTAACATTATTTAATATTTGTTTTCTCTTTAATTTTTTATTTACTTTATCTAATTTTAAAATTGTCATAATTTAATTTTAATACATATTAACTTAAAATATCATATACAAAATATAATTTTGTAAAGAAATTATTTTAATATTCTTTTTATTTCAGTCTCATATTCTTTTTGTTTTTTTAAAAGTGTTGATTCTCATATTAAATCAAAATCATGCACAAGTTTATTTCTAATTTTATGAAGTTCCCAAATCTTATTAATATCAAAAATTTCTTTAGGATTTTGTTTTAAAATTTCTCAAAAACTTCATTTATATCAAAGTATTTTTAATATAAAATGATATAATTTATCTAAATCAATAATTTTTTCTTTTATAGAATTTCTAGATTTTATTATATTATTTAATCTTAGTAAAATTTCTTCTTTTTTTGCTAAATCTAATTTTTTATTTTTAGAAAGTTTATAAGAAAAAAATAAAATAATCAATACTAAAAAAAGTAATATTCCAAAAATATAAATCATCCTCTAAAAATAAGTAATATATATATATTATTATAAATAATAATATTATTATATCAAGATATTATTATTCATATTGTTTGACAATATAATAATAAAATTTTATAATACTCTTGTTATATTTTTATAATTTAATTTTATATAATGAGAAAAAATACAAATAAACTAGGTTTTACACTTATTGAATTACTAGTAGTAATTACAATTATAGGTATACTTGCAACTGGTGCTGTTACTGTTTATACTAGTCAATTACAAAAAGCCAGAGATAGTACTAGAGTTACATCTATGAAAGCTTTACAATGATCTGTTGAACAATTTTACTCAGATATATCTGAATATCCTTCAACTAAAACTTATGGTTCAGTTACAACTTGTGATCAATGAGATTGAAATAATGAATTAGATTGTGTAATTGATTTATGATATATGAGAAAATTACCTAAAGATCCAAAAGATTGACAAAAAGGAGCTTGAAGTCCATTATTAATGAATTATAAAGTCCAAAATGATACAAACTGAGTTAATAATCAATGGTATGAATTAAGTGAATGATTTGAAGCAAAAGCTTCTGTATTATCAAAAGCTAAAAAAGATTCTTGAAGTGATGCAAATAGACTTGAAGTATGAAGTGCTACAGATGTTATAAATACATCTTTTGCAACTTGTACAACAACAAAAACTAGTTCACCTGAAGATAGTGTGAGTGTTGATTGTAAATGAAAAACAACTTGAACAATGTTTACAAACTGAGCAACTGATACAGATGATAAAATAATGATAGTAAATGGATAATCAAAATAAAAAACTTATAAGTTTAAACTTATAAGTTTTTTATTTTTTTAAAATTCCCAACTTCAATTCATAGCACTACTTTGTGCATAGTTTGTAACTGTAGATTCAAAGAAATTCCCTTTTTCACCATTATTATCTTGAAGTCTATCAAGATGTTTTAATGGATTTGTTGTATAACCTGGATAAATAGGATTAATTCATAACATATTCATTCTTTCATTTGCTAACCATTTTGTATAATTTTCAATATTTTCATTTCATAATCAAATTATATTTTTACCAAGAATATGTTGAGACCATTTTATCTCTTGCTCAACTGCTACTTTCATCATATCTATAATAGTTTGCTCATCATACATTTCTGGAAACTCATTTTTTATTTCCTTTAATATATTTGCAAAAATAGTTATATGAGTTAACTCATCTCTTCTTATATAATTTATCATTCTATCAGTTGCAACCATTTTTCCTTGATCAGCTAATGTATCAAAAAAAGCAAATCAATTATAAAAATATATACTTTCAAGTAAAAAATTTCAAATTATACCTCTAAAAAAGTTTTCATCAGTAGGATTATCAATAAAATCTTGATAAATTCCTCCTATAAATTCATTTCTTTCAAGTAAATTTTTATCAGTTCTCCAAAAATAATAAATCTCATCTCTTTGTTCTGGTTTTACAACTGTTTCAAGAATAGTAGCATATGATTGAGAATGAATAGCTTCTTGATATGCTTGTATAGAAAGTATTAAATTCACTTCAGGAGCAGTAATATAATCATTAAAATTTGGTAGATTTACAGTTTGAATGGAATCAAGAAAAATCAAAAAAGATAATATTCATTTATAAGCTCTTTTTTCATCTTCTGATAAAATTGTTTCAAATTGAGTTGCATCATCTCAAAGACCTGATACTTTTTCTGGTACCCAAAAATTACCAACCATTACTTGATAAAGTGATTTTGCCCAAGAATATTTTGTAGCATTCAATTGAAATAATCAAGTTGTATCTCATTTTATTATTGTTCTATGTGAAACTTCATCATCTCATTTTGGATTAAAAATAACATTTGCTTCCAATTCTTGTTTTATCATAATATTTTCTTTAAAAATTAATTTTTAAATATTTTAATCAATTATACAAAAAAATCACATTATTTTATAAAATAATGTGAATTAAATGTTAAAAAAATAGATTGATTAAATCAATCTATTTTTTTTATTTTTCTAAGTCTGGTTTTCTAGCTGCTTGTAATATTTTACAAGTTAAGTCAAAGAATATTCAAACTCAACCAGCAATCATCATTGTATCAGGAATTATTCTAAACCACATCCAACCTATCATAGGAGTTAATATTTCATGTAATCTAGTAAAATAATAACCATCATTAAATGCAACTGCTCATTGATGAAAACCTATTATTATAGTTGGAAGAGCAAAAAGTAATACTCAAAGAGTTAATAACCAAAATGAAGTATTTGCTAATTTTGTTTTCCATTGCATTCATTTTGAAGCAACATAAGATCTTACAAATAAATATAAGAAAGCTATAGCAATATAACCAAATGCTCAAAGTAAAGCAACATGAGCATGAGGCATAATTAAGTAAGTACCATGAGTATAATAATTCATTGTTGGAGTATTAATTACCATACCTAACCATCATGCTCAAATAAAATTTAATACAGCAGAACCACTTATCCACATAAAAACTGTTGAGAATTCAAATTCTTTTCAACCAAAAGTTTTTTCTCTATAATTATTCCATGCTTCAGCAATCAATAATACAAGAGGAACTGGTTCCATAGCAGAAAAAATTCAACCAATAGCTATCCAATGTTTATCAAGACCTTGCCACCAATAATGGTGTCCTACTCATAAAGTTCATGATAACATTACAAGTAAAAGTTCAAATACCATCAATCTTACTGCTGATTTTTGTGAAACAAGTCAAAGAGATACAGTAAAGAAAGATATAACTCATACAGCAAATAACTCAAAAGTAAGTTCAACCCAAAGATGAATAACCCACCATCTATAAAAATCATCAGCTGTAAAGTTTGGCATTATTTTTTGAAAAGGAATCATTCAAGCAACATACAATCATGCAATAGCAAATGCTGACCATACAATAGTAGCAGCTAAAGGATTCTTAACTGAAGCTTTTTTTAATACTGAAACAATCATAAAAAACCATAATAAAAGTCCAGCCATAACACCAAAATCCCAAAGTCTTCATAAATTTATAAGTTCTCTTCATTCATTACCTAACCAGAACCAAGTTTTTGGAAGCATACCTGTTGGTCACATATATAATCAAATAACAGAACCAACAACAACTACAACAATTGCAGCAAATAAGATATGAACTAACCAAGGAAATTTATGATCTTTTCAAGCTACCCAAGGAACTATCATTAATCAACCAACTAACCAAGATCCAGCAATCCATAATATTGCTAATTGAGTATGAATAGATCTAATTGCATTAAATGGAAGCCAACTTTGAGGAATATTTATAATACTTTCAAGTCATGGAAATGTAAATCATTGACTTGGATCAGCATAAACATGAGCTAAATAACCTCATAGAGTCATTTGAACAACAATTAAAAGTGCAATAATAGGAACTATCCAAATAAGATTTTTTTGAGACTTAAATAATTTTGTAATTTTTAATGGTTTTTCTAAATCTTTTCTATCTTCTGGTTTAAAGAAATAATTATAACCAAGAATAACAACTAAAATAGAAAAAGGCCATAAAATCAAAAATTCAAAAAGTGATACAACATGATTACTCCAAGATAAATCTTGATCAACTAAAGGTTCATTTGGCCAATTATTAGACCAAGTTCTATTTAATACTTTATTAGTTTTATATTCAATTCTAGGAGAAGATATAACTAATTGTGACCAATCAACATAAGCTGCTATTTTTTCAGCTTCTTTAACTGTCATAAAATGACCTGGATAAGCTCTAGATTTATCTCAATTTACCAATTGATCAACTAATTTTTTTACATTATCTTTATAAGCTAAAGCTGAAGCTTCACTATAAACTACTTTATCTTTTTTTAATAGAGTATTTTTAAAATCAGCTTTTACTATTTCCTTTATAGCTCATTGTTGAGCAGGATTCATTAATCAATCAGATTTTACAGGAACAACATCTCAATTTTTATTAACTGTTTTATCAGCAAAACCTAATCAAAAATTTTGTTGCCCATAATAGTTATATAAAAATACAGCTCTATTATGGAAAAAATCAGTAGAAAAATCTGGACCAATATAAGCTCACATTCAAAGAAATGTTCACCAATCCATTAAATCAAATTCTTGAAAATATGCCTTACCTTGTGCAATATCTCCAGAATTATAAAGTACTTCACCATTTACACTTACTACTTGATCAGGAATAGGTGGAGTTTCTTTTCCTAAATTAGCAGTATAAAATATCAAAGCAGAAACCATAACAACTACAGTAGTCCAAAATCACCAAGTGATCCATTTTGTAGTCATCATTTTGTCTAACAAACTTTCTTTTTTGTCCATAAGCCAAAAATAAAATAATAAAAAATTACATAATGTAATCATTATCAGTATATACACTAAGCAATTTAGTCAAGAATATAAAAGGACTTTTATATTGACTATAATAAAATATATTTCATTAATTAAAAAAGAGAATTATTCTTATTAAAAAATAATTCTCTTTATCATATTTATAATAATTATCAATGTATAACTTGAGGTAAACAAGCTACACAAACATAATCATCTTTTTGTTCCCTTTCTATTTTTACAAGTACTTTATCATTACTTGTATTTCAACACATAAAACATTTATTTTCCATAATTTTTTAATTAAAAATTAAAATTTATTATCCACTGCAACTTTCACAACTTTTAACTTCTAAACTCATAGATCTTACATAATATACTGTTTTTATTCCTTTTTTATGAGCAGTCATATAATATTCATATAATTGTCTTGGAGAAGTTGTTGCTGGATTTATCATCCATTCAAATGAAATTGATTGATCTATCCATTTATAAACAGTTGCTATCATATCAATTACATCATTCATATCCATATTTACATATTCTTTATAATACCAAAAATTTTCTTGATCTAAATTTGGAGCAACATTTACACTTGGTGCAATAGCATTTGTTTCAACAAAATATTTTTTATATA
This sequence comes from Candidatus Altimarinota bacterium, assembly GCA_027019405.1. Taxonomy (GTDB): domain Bacteria; phylum Patescibacteriota; class Gracilibacteria; order BD1-5; family UBA6164; genus JALUWO01. The sequence goes on from JALUWO010000386.1 coordinate 69,518, forward strand.
TTGGTAAAATTGAAGCTGTTGTTCAAACAACAAGTGCAGTTGAAGTATTTGGAGCTGGAGCTAAATGATATGCAAATCTCATACCATCTTTTTTTATATTTTCAATTAATTTTAACCATTTATCTGACATTTCAGAATTTTTCTTGAACCAATCAGCATCTTTACCAATTAAAATTCATTTTGACCATTCAGATCACTCATAAACTTCATAAGTTCATCTTTCTTTTGCCAATTTATTTGATGCTTTTAATGTATTGTATGTATATTTTTCAAATAATTTATCTACAACTTCTCTTGCCTCTTTTGAATCATATGCAAGTTTATTTACTGCTAAATATTCAGCCAATCATAAAAATCAAAGTCAAACAGATCTATATTTTTTAGCAGTATTTTCTGCTTCTTTTATTGGATAAAAATTTAAATCTATAACATTATCTAAAAGCCTCATAGCAACAGGAATAACTTCTTTTATTTGTTTATCAGTATTTACTTTTGCTACATTTATAGATGCTAAATTACATACAACACTATCACCTGGCTCATATTTTATAACTATTTTACCATCTTCTATTTGTTCTTCTACAAACTTTGAAGGACTAGTATTTTGACAAATTTCTACACAAAGTTGAGTTGAATAAACATTTCATACATGTTTATTTGGATTTAAATTATTTACAGTATCCCTAAAAAATGCATATGGCATTCAAGTTTCTACTGTAACTTTTAAATAAGTTTTGAATAAATCTTTAGCATTTACAACATCTTTTAATTCTAAGTCTGAATTTTTTTCACATTCTATATAAAATTTTTCAAATTCATATCAAAAATGATCTTGTAACTTTTTACCTGTTTTGTCATATATTTCTTTTGGGTCAAATAATGTCCAAGATTCATTATTTGCAACTCTTTGCATAAATAAATCAGGAAAAGTAACAGCAGGAAAAACATCAAAAGATTTTGATCTAATATCTCAAGTTTCAGTTTGTAATTCTAAAAATTGATAAATATCTCTATGAAAACAATCCAAAGTTACTGAAATTGCTCAAGCTCTAGCTCATAATTGATTTACAGCTACAGCTGTATCATTTATAACTTTTATCCATGGGTTCACTCATCAAGCTGCTCATTTTACACCTCTAATATATCAACCTTTTGATCTAATATTTCATAAATATACTCAAATTCATCAACCAAATTTTGATACTTGAGCCATATTTTCAATAGAATGGTAAATTGCTCTTAAATCATCATCAATGTTAAATTTAAAACAACTAGATAGTTGATGAAAGTTTGTTCTAGCATTTAATAAAGTAGGAGTTGGAAGAGATATTTTTCAAGTAGCACAATAATCATATATCTTTTTAGCAACTTCAAGTCTTACTTCTTTTGCTTCAGGAATAGCTAAAAATAAAGCAACTGACATATACATTTCTTGAGGTAATTCTTTGATTATTTTATTTGGATTTAATAAATATCTTTTTCTATACATCATCATTGTTGTATAGTTATAATCAAAATCATATTCTTTCTTCAAGTATTTTCATGCTTCTAAAATATCCTCTTCACTATAATAATCATAAAATTTTTTATAATAAAGTCATTTTTCTATATATTCATCAAACAATGATTTATAATGTTTTGCTTCATATATTTTTTTAATATCCATTGATCTATTATTTGAAGCCTCTTTATATAAGTCAATTAAAGCTAATCTTCATGCTATAAATTGCCATGATGTATTTTCAACTGAAATCAAATCAATAGCTGATTTTATCATCATTTTTGTTATATCAGAAGTTTTCATCCCTTCAACTATATATTTTTTTAGAGATTCTTCCAACACTTCAAACTTACATTTTCTAGCTAATTTATAACTAACTCTTTTATAAGTTTCTTTTACTTTTAAAATATCAAAATCTTGTTTTTCTCAAGAAGATTTTTTTATTTTCAATTTATTTTGTTCTAATTTTTTCTCTACTTTTTCTTTTTGTTTTTCTCTTCTTTTTATTCTTTCTGCTCTATATATTATAAAATGCTTACCAACTTCAAAATATCATTCAGACATCAAAACTTTTTCTACTTCATCTTGAATTTCTTCAATAGTCAAAAAAGCTTGTTCTCATTTTTTTGATAAAACTTTTTTTAGATTTTGAATTATCATATCAGTAATATCTTCAACAAAAGATAAATCAATCATTCAAACTGATTCTGCTGCTTTTTCAATAACTCTTTCTATTCTTGTTCTATCAAAAGGTATTAGATCTCCCTCTCTTGTTTTTATAACTTTTATTTCCATTTCTTTTCAAATTATTATCTAAAAAATTCAAATTATTTTTTGTAAAATAATATTATTAAAATATAGAGATTTTTAATTTTTTTGCTATAATTTTTTATACAAGCTTGTTAAAAAGTTTTAGTATATTGTTAAAAAATCAATTTTAATATTTTAAAATCAATTTTCTATATTTTATTTTTTTAATAAAAAACAAAATATAAACTTTGTAAATAAAAAATAAGTTTTTAACAATTGTTAAAAACTTATAACACATAATATTTTTTACTTTTGTATTAAAGTAAAAAATGATTTACTATATAAAGTAAATCATTTTAATAAATCAAATTCCTTAATTTATTATTTTTCCCAACTAATTGCATCTACTGGACAAGCAGAAATAGCATTATCAACATCTTCTTTATTATAAGAATCTGCAGCAATTACTACTGATAATCCATTGTCATCTAATTCAAATACTTCTGGAGCAATTGCTACACAAGCAGAACATCAAATACAAGTTGAATTTACATTTGGAACTTCAATTCCTGCTTCTCTAAGTTTTTTTACTTGTTCTTCTGTAATTATACTCATTTTAAATTATTTTTAATTTATAAATATCTACTATAAAAGTAGTTATTATTATTTTATAAAAAAATAAAAAAAAGCAAGAAAATATTACTTTAAATCCTGCTTTTTATTTTGAACAATAAATTAAAAGTAAAAAATCCAATTTAAGGTCAGTTTAGAGATTTTGTATCTCTTGATTTCCAAGATTTAGAAATACCTTTGATTCTTCAGAAAGAATTAACCCTCATCTAAATCATCACAAAGTGATATAAGAGTATTTCAAGTAATATTTAACTGTAAGAGAAAAATATTCCAAAGCTTGCAGCCATTAAACTAGACTTTTAACTAGACTTATTATAATCACTTTTGATTTATTACAAAAAAAATATAAAATAAAATCAAAATATTTCACTAAAAAACAATAAAATGTTTAGTTATAATATGATAGAATCCCCTAGTTTTACAATAAATATAAAAACAATTGACAAGATATTTAATATTTTTTCTAATATAATAGATAAAAAGCAGAATTGAATACTAAATATAATATTTTTAGACCCTGATAGTATACAAAATTTGAACAAAAACTATAGATGAATAGATAAAACAACTGATGTTTTAAGTTTTCATTATTTCAATAATTTTTCAAATATAAAATCAGATGAAGTGGCTTGAGAAATAATTATGTCTGAAGAAAAGATAAAGTCTCAAGGTATAGAATTTTGATTATGAGAAGAAAAAGAATTTTATAAATTATTAATACATTCTGTTTTACATATATTATGATATGACCATGAAAAAGATGATGATTATATCATAATGTCTAAACTTGAAAAGACTATTTGGCAAGAAGTATTTGAAAAATAAAAAAAATAGTATAAAATAAAGTAAAATAGTATATTTTATATAAAATTTATGCAATACAAAATACCAGTTCAAATTGAAAATGATGATCCAATAATATTGTGATTATGATTGAAACAATTAAGTGTATTAATTATTTGATGATGACTTGCTTGGGCTATATACAATTGATTAATGAAAATTGTATGACCAGAAGTAGCTATACTTCCAGCATGAATAATTGCAATAATAACACTTCTAATTGTCTTTTTAAAAGTAAGTGAAATGACTTTTCTACCATATATTCTTAACTTAATAAGACAATCTATTAATTGATGAGAAAAGAAATGGGTTAAATGAGTTGATAGTTTTCAAGCAATTGATATATGATATGTAAAAAAATCTATAGAAAAAAAAGAAAAACATATAGAAGTATCAAATAAAAAAGAAACTCTAAATGATTTAAAAGATAAACTAAAAAATATTTAATAATTTTAAAACAATGTCTGTTAACAGTGTAAAAACAAAAAAGAAAGATTTACCTGATAATTCAACACAAAGATACTTAGCATTTTCTCAAATAAGAGATAATATAATAATAATGAAAGATGATAGTGCTAGATTGGTATTAAAATGTAGTTCTATTAATTTCTTACTAAAATCTCAAGAAGAACAAGATGCAATAATTATAAGTTTTCAAAGATTTTTAAATTCATTAAGTAATCCAATACAAATACTTGTCAGATCAAAAAAACTAGATATAGATTCTTATCTATGAAATCTAAAAGATAAAGCATTAAAACAAAAAAATCCCCTACTCCAAAACCAAACATATGAATATATAGAATATCTAAAAAAATTAATTGAAGTAGCTCAAATAATGAAAAAAGAATTTTATATAATTGTTCCTTATGATAAAGAAGATGATCTAAGTGTAAGAAATAACACAATACTTTGACCATTAAAAAATTTCTTTGCATGAGTTTTTGGAAATAGTATTGATAAAGAAAAGATAAAACAACAATTAAGAAATTTAAGTAATTTAAAAAAATGACTTAATTCAAGAGCAAATATGATAAAAACATGACTTGAAAATATATGAATTAAAGCAACTGAACTTGATAAAGAAGAATTAATAAAGTTTCTAATTGATTATTATAACCCTAGACTTGATAATTTTACTGAAATAAAAACAGATATATCAAACTTTAATATATAAAATATAAAAAATGAAAAAATACTTAAATATATATATATGATTATTTTTACTTCTATTTTCAAAAATAACATTTGCAACTAATGATGGATGAATTTTTTGAGATGATATGTGAGATAAATTAAAATGAAAAGAATATAAAGATGGAAAATGAATAACATTAAATGATATTCCTAATATGATAAAAAATGCTATAGAATTTTTTATATGAATAGCATGAACTATTTCAATAATTTTTATAATTATTTGAGCATATCAAATCTTATTTGGTTCTCTTCAACAAGATAAAACAAAGTGAAAAAACACTATTCTTATGGCACTATGAGGTTTTGCAATATCAACTCTTGCATGGTTTATAGTTCAAATGATTTTTAATAATTTTAGCTAATTAATTTTTTAAAAATAATAAAATGACTGAAACTCTTTATAGTTGGTCTTTTGACTGAAAAAGACAAAGATGAAATCTTTGGTATATAATAATCATATCTATAGCTGTATGACTTATAATATGGTGATTTATAAATAAAATCTATTGATTAAGTTTTGTTATAATGATTTTGGCATGACTTATGTATTTTATTGAAAATAATTCTCCTGATAAAATAAATGTAGTTATAAATGAATTATGAATACAAGTATGAACAACTTTTTATGATTTTTGAGATATTTCATCATTTACTATAATTTATGATAAATCAACTCCTTATATGCTTAGACTAAACCTAACAAAAAAAGGATTAAAACACTTAGATTTATATATAACTCCTGATAATGCAAGTCAAATAAAAAATATTTTATTAAACTTTACTCAAGAAAATTGAAAACAAGACCTTAGTTTTATAGAAAAAATGACAAGATTATTAAAATTATAAAAAAATGAAAGACTATATAAAATTACTTATATCAAGTTTATTAATAATAATTTCATTTTTTATATGATATTATTATGCAAAGCAAGAAACTTTATCTATTTCAAGTCAAAATAATATACTAAAATAAAAAAATAAAAAAAGTATTAAAAAAAATTTGACTAAAATACTTTTTTTAATACTATACCTCTCGCAAGATAATTTATGCGGGTATAGCTCAATTGGCTAGAGCATCTGCCTTCCAAGCAGAGGGTTGTGGGTTCGAGTCCCATTACCCGCTCCATTAAAACTTGTAATAAAAGTAGGCAGTATTTTAAACACTACTATCTACTTTTCTTTTATTATATGGGTGTGTAGCTCAGTTGGTTAGAGCGCACGACTGATAATCGTGAGGTCGAAGGTTCAACTCCTTCCATACCCACCATAAATAAAAAATAAAATAAAAGCTGTTTGTTTAAAAGTTTAGACAGCAGCTTTAATTTTTTAAACCATATCGGAGATTGGCGCAATTGGCTAGCGCACACGCTTTGGGAGCGTGGGGTTGTGAGTTCGAGTCTCACATTTCCGACCATTTGATATTTAAAAAACTCTTAGAAATAATTTCTAAGAGTTTTTTAATAAAAATTTATCATATTTTTTCTTTTTCTATTTACTTGAAACTATAAAATAAATAAATATAATTTTATTACTTATATATTTAAATAAAAATATGAAAATGCTTTTTTCAATAATACTAAATGCAATTATCCTTTTTGTAATAACATATTTGCTTTCAGCAAACTTAAATATGTGAGTCACAAATTGAGTTACTTTATGATGTTGAGATTGTGGATATAATTCACTTGATGCTTGGAAAATATATTTACTTTGAGGTATTATCTTGTGATTAATAAATATTACAATTAAACCTATTTTAAAGATAATATCAATACCATTATTTTTTCTTACATTTTGACTTGTAACTTTTGTAATTAATGCTATAATCCTTTGGCTTTTAAATTATGTTATAAATAATATACTAGTTATTCCTTGATTTACTTATCATATAAATTGATGGATTAACTTTGCAATTGCTGTTGCAATATTTACTATTTTTAATATGATTTATTCTTTATTACTTTTTAAAAAATGATAATGTTACAAATACTTCAATATTTAGAAATTACTGTTGCTATACTTTTAAGTTTAGTAGTATTAGTTCAATCTAAAAATGCAAGTTTAGATCTTACCTCTATGTCAGGAGGAATGGATACTATCACAAAAAGATGACCTGAAAAAATATTACAAAATGCTACTATTATATTAGGTACATTATTTATAATAAATTCAATTTTATTGTATGTAATTAAAGCATAATTAAAGACACACTTAAATTTATTTACAAGTTTTAAGTGTGCCTTTTTTTCATATAAATAATAAATTATTACTATCTATAAAATGGAAAAAAAATTAATAATTTGAAAAATAAAAAAATACTTATTTTTTATAAGTATAGTTTTTTTAGTACTTACTTCTTTTCATTTATGATATAAATACATATATAATGATTCAAAAGAAGTAGCAGAAAAATGATGAACAATTTCAGAAGCAATTATTTGAAAATTTCCTAATCTAAATCCTCTTAAAAAGAATAATAATTATAATGATTATATAAATCATATATTATACAGATCACTTTTAACATATAGTACAAAAACACAAAAAATAGAATGAGATATAACTAATTGTGATATTTCAAATCTATCAAGTATAGAGTGTTTTTTAAATAATAATGTAATGTGGTCTGATGGAACTCCTATTACTTATGATGATATAAAAGAAACTTATAATACACTAAAAAATTCAAATATAAATCCTATTTTAAAATCTTTATTACAAGATATAACTATACAACAAAAAGAATCTAGTATAGTTTTTAAATCAGATAAAAAAGATATAAATATATTAAATATATTTTTTCAACCAATACTTCCTAGTAAAGTTATATCAAACTTAAATCAAGATGAGTTAAAATGAAGTTTTTCACCAATTGATGGAATATATTCATGAAAATATGTAATAAATAGAGTTACACAAGATGAAACTTTATGAATAACTAAATTATTCCTAGAAAAAAATAAATATTATTACAATAATCCAGCATATATTGATAAAATAATATTTAAAATATTTGATAGTCCTTCTCAATTTTTAAAACATAAAACAAGTGTAAATATCTTTAATGATAAAAATAACTTAATATGAGATTCTATACCAAAATTTAATCAATATAAATATAGTTTAAATCAATATATATGATTATTTATAAATAAAGATAAAATAATTTATCCAAAATTAAGAAATTTTATTTTAAGATCAATAAATAGAGATGAATTATTAAAAAAACTTGATTCTAAAAATTATAAAAAAATAGATTCACCATTTTTTAATGATTTAAAATTGGAAACAAATACTCAATCTACTCCTCTAAATAAATTATTGTCTTCTATTTGATACTATTCAAAAAGTGAAATATTAAATAAATTATGAGCTTCTACAAATACTTACTCTCAAGAAGCACAAATAAATCTTAATACACCAAAAACTTCAACTTGAACTAATAGTTCTACTTGAAATATAAATTATAAAAAAATAACAAAAGATAATTATATAATTGATTCAAAAATAATTACAGAACCTAAATGGGTTGATAATTATAATTACATAACTAAAAATAATCTAACTTTAACTTGAAAAGTTGAGCAATTAATTGATGCAATATATATAAATGATAAAAAACTTGATTCATATAAACCATGACTTAATTACTTTACTTTAAATCTAAAAAATTCTTTAAAAATATGAGAAAATCAGTATAAAATTTATTTTGAAAGAAACTGAAAAAAAGAATTAAAAGATACTATAACTTTCTTTTATAATCCTGATAGAACAAAACAAAAATTATATGAAGAAGAATTAATAAAAAGACTTAACCAAGAAGCAAAACAAAAAGCATTAATTGAAAAAATAAAAGAAAATTCTCAAAAAAATAATACACAAAAAGAAGTAAATAAAGAACTTATAGAAAAACTAAATAACTTAAATCCAAAATTCTATTATAATGATAAATTGGATAGTTATAAAATAAATCTTTATTATATAGAAAATAATTTATATAACAAAATAACTGCCAATTATATTAAATCAAAATTAGAATCACTTTGAATAGAAGTAGAAACTCAAGCAATTTGAATAAATTATCTAACAAAAAGTTTAAGAGAATGAGAAAAAAATTATGACTTACTTATTGCTTGAATAAATTTAGGATATTTTGATTTTAACATATTCCCTTATTTCCATTCTAGTCAGGCTAAATTATGATACAATTTTTCAAAAATTAAAAAATTAAGTCTAGATCAAATATTAGAAGAATTAAAATCTTATAATCTTTGAGAAAAAAAATTAAAATTACTTGAAAATAAAATAAATAAAATTTTAAAACAAGAAGCTATTTTTAAACCACTATTTACTCCTTTGTATTCAAATCTTATTGATAAAAATATTCAATGATATAATTTACCTAAAAAAATTCCTTCTGAAATATATAGATTTGATCCATTAATAAAATCATATGTACTAAAAAAGAAAATAATAAATTATGATAATAAATCTATAATAAATTATTTTAAATACTTATTTAATATTCTTTTTTAAAAATGCAACAAAGTCCTAAAAATAAAATTATTCAAGAAGCTTGGGAATTAATAAAAGATGATATAAATCTAAAAAAAATGTACTTTATTCCAGGTTTATTATCAATTTTATTTTTAACAATATTATTAGTATACCAAAGTATATATACCTATGTAGTTATATTCCATCAAAAAGAAAAAGCTCTTGAAATAATTCTTGCCTTCTTTCATTCACATTATGCTATACAAATAATTATATTATTTATAATTTTCTTAATTATTTATATATTTCTATCACCTATTTTTGAATGATGACTTATAAGATATATATTTAAAAAAAGTGAATGAAAAGCTATTACTCCATGGGAAGCATTAAGTTTAGGTGTTTATAAATTTTTCCCATTATTTAAATACTCAAATCTATTTTCTGAATTCAAATTTATAAGTGTATTTAATGGATATTTATTCATAATAAGAATGTTTGATGGACAATATATAAATATTATAACATATGTATTTATAGTATTATTTATACTATCTTCTATGATAAATATTGTTGTTATATATGCTAAATATATAATAGTAATAGAAAATAAAAATGTTTATAAATCATTAGCAAAATCAATGAAATTAACAGTTGTAAGTTTTGCAACTACTTTAAAATTATATTTTATAATGTTTATATTAAATACTAGAGTAATTATAAACTTTATTATATTTTTAGCTTTCCCTATAGCTATAATAACTCTAATAACAATAATTACTTCAAAAATTTTCTTAACAATAACAATAATTTTATTATCAATAATATTTATAATCTTCATATTCTTTTTATGATATCTTAGTTGAACTCTAGAAGTATTTAAAAATGCAATATGGTTTTTTGCATATAAAAATGCTACTATAAAATTACATAAAATAGAAGAAGAGACAAAATAAAAAATCCAATTATGGATTTTTTTATTTTGTCTCTAAAAAATGTTTTTTATAATATCATTTAAAATATTCTAAATTTTGTAAAACTTTTTCATCTGTTCAAGCTCACATTTCTCTTGGAGTTACTTTTAAGGTAATAAATGCAGAATAACCTGAAGCTCTTAATTTCATTAAAAAACTTTCCAAAGGTAAATAAGAAGTTCCTCATCAAGCAAGTCATGGTAATATACCCTTTTTAGGTCAATGCTTATCAGAAAAGTAAATATTTTTTAAACTACTTCATAAATTCTTTTGTGCTTTTAATATATCCATTCAAGAAGAACTATCTATAGAAGATAAATCAAGTGCTGTATCACCTGTAATTCTTTTAATTTCAAGTAAACTTGCATTTTTATATTCTGGAATAACAAAAAATATAAACTTTGGTTCTACATTTGCAATAGAAATAGATAAATGTGTATCTCTTTTTACTTTTGACAAATACCTTGTATACCATGTAGTATTTTTATCTGTAAGATATGGTGGGAAAAAAGTTATATTTTGAGCTCAAACTTTTTTAGCAATATCTACAATCATATCTACTTTTTTTTCATTTAATCACTTATTTGGTGCAGTAATTGACAAAATTGGTACATCAAAATTATCAATTAATGATTTTAAATAATCAGCATTCCAAGTATCAAAATTATTTTTAGTTAAAACTAAATCTATACCATCATATCATGCCTCTTTTACAAATCAAAAAATTCTATGTAATCAATATCATGTTAAACTTGATGTTGAAACTAATAACATAACAAATATTTTATTAATAAATAATATACAAACAAAAGTTTGTCTCAATTAACTTATATATAGTTTAACATATATATAAAAAAACTGCAATAAAAATTGCAGTTTTTTATATATATTTTTTCATCATTATCTTTGCTTGCTTATCCATAGCTCTTTCTTTTAACACTTGTTTTTTTTGATAAGCTTTCTTCCCTTTAGCTAAAGCTACTTTTATTTTTATCAAATTTCACTTAAAATAAACCTCTAAAGGAATTATAGAAAATCATTTCTCTTTGATTTTTCATAATAAATAAATAATAGTTTTCTTTTTTAAAAATAATTTTCTTATTCTATCTGTTTCTATACTAGAATTTTTTGGTAATGCCTTCCAAGCTGAAATATTAGCTCATTTTAAAAACAATTCTTCTCAAATAGCAACTATATATGATCATTTTAGATTAATATATCAATTTCTTACTGATTTTACTTCATATCATTTCAATTCTATTCAAGCCTCCCAGCTATCTAAAATTTCATAATCAAAATAAGCTTTCTTATTTTTTGTAATTAATTTATATGTATTTTTATCCAGCATATTTTTATTTTTTAAATACTTTATCTTGATTTTCTAATATATATTTAGAACTTTTTCACTTAAAATACCAATCCCAATTTTCATAATCATTAAAAGTATATTTTCATACTTTTGAAATTATATATGGATTTTTTTGTATTGGCATATGCATATGATAATCTTTATAATTTTTATCAGGAACTCAAGAAATTCCTACTTTTCAAATTATATCTCATTTATTTACAAAATCTCATACTTTTAATCAACTAGTAATTGAATCAAGATGACTATAAAAAACCACATCTCATCTTGATGTTTTTAACCATACTTGATTTCATCTAAGTATATTTAAATTGTCCAATTTTTCCTGTTTAGTTAAATTTTTTGATTTTTTTATTTTATTTAAATCAGAAAATTTAAAATCTGATATAATTCTTACTATAACTCAAGAATCAATAGCTCTTACATCATGCCTAAAACTTGTATCAAAATCCCATCAATGATGAATTCAATCAGTATATGATGATCTATAAGGTCTAGGAGAATTAGGAATCTTTGATAATTTAGTTGGAGTTCATACTCATTTTATAGGAGTAAGATATTTTAAACTTCTAAGATAGATAATATCATTTAATATAGATAATTTATAATTCAACTCTTGCTTTAATCTATCCTTCTCTAAAGTAGAAAAAATATCTTTTTTAGAAACTAAATTATTTAATTTATTATTTAAATATTTTTTAATAAAAAATAAATTTTTATTATCTAAATCAGAAAATAATTCAAAAATTTTTGCTTTTGTAAAAATATTTAAATTAATTTTTGAACCTAATAATTTATTTCAATATTTATTTTCTAAATATAAACTTGAATTAAAACAATTAGATAAATACTTTACTTGAAAAACATATTTATTTAATTTATTTCAAACAAATTTTGATTCAATCTTACAAGGACTAAATAATTTAAATCAACTTAAATCTTCTCAAGAAGTATAAATTATTAAATCATTTTTTAAATTTTTAGAATCAATAAATATATTTTTACTTAATTTATCTATTTTATCTATTTTTACATCAAATACTAAATTACTTCAAAAAACCACTCCTACTCATAAAAAAACCAAAACTATGGTTATTAAATAAATAAAAATAGATTTATATTTTAAAAAGTTTATCATATTTTATATATTGTTTTCTTTTACTAAAGTGAAATTATTATAGTATTTTTTATTTTTTTTCAAGTAAATTATTTTGATTTTAAATTGCATCATTTATCTAAATATCTATAAATTTTTATATTATCAAATCATTTCTCTTTCAAATATAAACTATGTAATCTAGATAATACTCATTTATCACAATAAAATAAATAATTTTTTGATTGATCTAAATTTGGAAATTTCTGATTTATATCATAAAAAGGAATTTCCAAAATTTCTACCTTATCTAAAAATAAAGGTTTTTTCTTTTTATCTGCTTCTTCTCTAATATCTATAACTATATCTTCAGATCATGGGACATAACTTACTTCAATATCTTCTCAATCTATTTTATCAAATAAAACTTCATCTATTTTTTGAACTTTTTTATTTTCAATTGAATTTTTAAGCAAATCAAAATCAAAATTTTCCTCTTCTTTTAAAACTTTTTCAAGTTTTGCAGCAGTAGCAGGTTTATCAGAAATAACTCAACAATACTCTGGCATATTGCAAGCAAACTCATAAGTTCATATTTTCTTGGAAAGATCTATTATTTCTTGTTTGTTAAAAGTAATAAGAGGTCTTAAAACTAAAGTATCTGATGCTTTATCTACTACAAACATATTTTTTAAAGTTTGGCTTGAGACTTGTCATAAACTATCTCATTTAATAATTGCATAATATTCATTTTCTTTGGCTAATATATCTGCAGCCATTAAAAATAATCTTTTTAAAATAATTCATCTATATTTATGATCTATTTTTGTAACTAATATCTTTACAATTTTCTCAAAATTTATAGTTATAAACCTTGCTTTATATCAAGAAGAAAAATTTTTCCATAAATAATAAGCTACTTGTTTAACTCATAATTCATGAGCAGTTCATCATAAATTAAAAAATAAATAATCTACTTTTGCTCATCTTTTTGACATAGAAAAAGTTGATACTCAAGAATCAAATCCTCATGAAATCAAACTTAAAACTTTATCTTGAGTTCAAACAGGATATCATCAAATTCAAAAATATTTCTCAACAACTAAAAATAATTTACTATCTTTTATCTCAATATTTACAGTAAAATCTGGATTTTTCATCTTTACAGATGCATTTTTTGAATATTTTAATAAACCACCTCAAATATATCTTTCAAGTTCTATGGAATTATAATCATGTTGTCATGACCTTTTTACTCTTGAAACAAAACTTTTATTTTCAATTTTATCAAGAAAAAAATCTTTTGCCTTTTTAAAAATAAAATCAAATTGTTCCTCTTTAGTTTTTCAAACAATATCAAATTCTAAAACTTCCAAAAAAAACTCTATTCAAGGAATAAATTTTAATGCTCAAATAATATTTCTTGAAATAATCTCATCATTTACTCAATCTAAACTAACTTCAAGTTTATCCCAAAAAACTTTTACTTTTATTTCTTTATAATCTTGTTTTAATCTAAACTGTATATTATTTCCTAGTATCTGCATAAATCTTTTTTTTACTGGTTTTGATTTAATCATTATTTCAGGAAATGGTTTTATTAAAAATTTCATTTTTCTTATTTAAAAAAATATAAAGTCTAGTAAAACTAGACTAAAAATATTATTGGAAAACTGTAAAATCAAAAGCTTCATTAACAGTTTGTTGAGGAATAGATAAATCTATTGTTTTCTTAAATCAATATGCTTTTCAAGCAGTATCTAATTGTGTATATCTTAAAGGAATAGTTTTTCAAGCAGAAAGTCAAGATAAATCTATCTTCCATTCTAAATATGGTACAGGAGTATTCTTTGTATTTAATTCTAATTTACTTATAACTGACATCTTCAATATACATTCATTTCAAGATTTACAATTAGTTTTATAATAATTCTTAAAATTATCACTATTTCAATCTAAATCTACTCAAACAGAATAAGTAACTCAAGCAGAATTACTATTAGTTCAATCAAAAATAGTTCAACTAATATTTAAATCTCAAATCATTACTTGACTTCAACTAGCATTTAATACTCAACTTCATGCTATTAATTGCCAATTAATAACAGGATTAGTATTTGATCAACTTAAAGTTTCATCATTTCAATTTTTTTTATCTAAGTCAGGAACTTTAAAATCAAATTTTAGATTTCAAACAGTTCAATCTGATTGAATTAATCTTCAATTTCAAATTTTTAATTGTATAGGTTCTCATACTTTAAGTCTATTAAAATTTTTATCATATTCACTATTTCATTTTCAACTAGGAGGTAATAATCTTCACTTGGCAACTATGCTATAAGAATAATCAACAGAATTAGAAGTATTAAAAGATTTTTGACTATCAGTTCCAAAATTATTTTTTATAAAAAATAAAGAATTTTCAACTGCCTTTTCTGATTGATAATATGCTTTTGCAACATTTTCAATTCATTTAACATTTCTTGAAAAAGGTATAATATAATTTATCATATAAATAGCAATCAAACTCATTATAATAGTTAAAACAATTGCCAAAATTATAGACATTGCTTTTTTATTACTTTTTTTCATATTTTTAAAATATTATATTGTTATATATTAATATTCTCTACTATAAATACCAGACAATGATATTGTAGTTGAATATTTAAATTCTGGAACTTTTCACTTTATTCTCTTTTTTATTTTCCAACTTGGAGCAAGTGTAACATCCAATCTAACATAAGGTGATATATTAGTTTTTACTGAAGAATCTTTCCATGCTCTATTTACATCTTTATTTGGATATGGATAAATCTTAAAAGATAACACATTTACATTATTTGAAAATAATGGCAACCAATAATTATTAGAATTACTTCAAGCAACTATAGTACTTCAATTACTTACAAAATTATTATTAATCAACCAAGTATCAATAACTCAATCATATTGTGTTCAATCTGAATCTACTGTTGTTATATTATGATCCATTCACCAATCTTTTCATTCAAGCTTTAAAATTTCTATTTGTCATAGACATCAAGTTCAAGTATATGTTATTCATGAATCTAAACTAGTACAAGTTGAACCATTTGGTCTATTTGGATCAAGAATATAATTTAACCTCAATAATGTTCTAGTTTTTTTATCAGCTGAAATTAAATATAACTCCCTTACATTAGTTCATCAAGTAAAAGCAATTGGTCAATTTCATAAATATTCATCATCATCATCTCAAATAATAAGTTTATCTCCATCTTCATCTCATAAATCAGAGTCAGCATTTGAATTATAATCTATAAATTGAAAACTATACTCTCAATATCTTTGAGGAGTTCAAGAATAATCTACATTATTATTAGGAGATCAATCAGTTCTTCAAGTATCATTATTATTAGTAGTTACACAACCTCAAGTTCCCATTTTTGTTCATCAATTACTGCTTCTACAAAAATAAAAATCATTTCAATAAGTTGTAGTTCATAGTATTCCTGATTTTCAAAAATTTCAAAAACCTGTATTTTGGGAATAATGACCTGATGAATATATAGTATTTCAAACTACTTTTCTATCAAAATATTCTTCATAATCAATTGTTCATCACTTTTTTATTGTCTCAAAAAGTCTTTGAGAAAAGAAAAATGTTTCTTTTTCAATATTTGCACTATCAATAAGTTTTATTTTTCAAATTGAAACCTTTGATACAACATCAAAAGCAACAATTAATACTCAACTAACAATTAATATTCAAAACATTATTTCAATAAGAGTAAAAGCTATCTTATTTTTTCTTATCTGCATATCTTAAAATTAAATAATCAAATAAATCTCAAAAAAATGAGAAAAATCTATATAAGCTTGGATTTTTCCAAAAGTTTTCAGGCCATATTTTAAATATAAAATTTAAAAAATCAAAAAATAGATTATTTTCTATATTATTTGATTTAATTCAAAACAATAATAAAATACTCCTAAAAAAATCAAATATAAATGATATAAATAATAATATTATATTTAAAAAAGTATTTTCCTTTTTACTTTTCATAAATAATGAAAATAAACATATATTATTATAAGTATATAATATTTTTTAAAAAAAGCTAAAAAATATAGCTTTACTTTTAAATAAAAAATTATAAATTAAATCTAATAATTAAAATTTTAATAAAATAAAAATGTATAATTCTAGAGTAAAAAATAGAAAATTAAAAACAATACTTATAAAAATAGTAAATCTAACAAAATTTAAAACTAATAATTTTGATTTCAATAAAAAAACAATTTTACTATCAATAATACTATGATATATAAGTTTATTTTTAAATTGGATTATCATAAAAGATAATGATGTGATAAGTTATTTTAATTCATTTAATAAAATAACTATTTTTAACAGTATCACTATTCTTACAATTCTAACTATTAGTTTATTTGTTTTATTTTCTGCAAAGAAAAAAGAAAAAATAAAAATAGTAACTCATTTTCAAATAAATGATAATATATTATTAATAACTATAAATTTATTAATAATAATATTATCAGTAAGTTCTATATTTACTATATCATGATTAAATATTTTTTATAAAAATATAAATTACTGACAATGAGTCATATTAACAATCATATCATGAATTATCTGAATAATTGCTAGTATTAGAGTAAAACAAAATAAAAATACAAAAATTATAATAAATGAAAGTGATGATAAAGATAATATTATTGACAATAATAATATGAAATTGCCAATTTAATTTGACATTCTTACTACAATAATTATATTAAATATTAGTAATTTTATTCTAAAAAAAACAAAAAATGGGAACTGCAACTTTAGATAAAAAAATAATAGAAACAAGCTTCAAAGATATTATCAATAGTCTTTCTGATAAAGAAAAGACTGTAATATCAGAAAGAGTTTGACTTAATTGAGATAGAAAAACTCTACAATTTATTGGTACATCATTTTCTCCATCAATAACTAGAGAAAGAGTTAGACAAATAGAAGATTCATGAATAAAAAAAATTGGTAGAATTATTAAATCATCTAATCTATATGATATTCAAAATAAAGCTAGAGATATAGTAAAATTACACTGAAATCTAATTTCAAAAGATAAATTAATAAATAATATTATAAAAGAATTAAATATAGATCCTTCTATAAATTCAAATATACTTGAAACAATAATACAAGCTGATGTTGAAATATTAAAATCAAAACCAAAATTAGGAACAAAAACATATTTTTACTTCCCTTCTATAAATAAATCATTAATTGAACAAATTCATAAAGAATGAGTAAAAATATTAAAAAAGAAAAAAGATGTAATGAGAAAACTTGATTTATATGAACAAATCAAGCATAACATATGAAATAATTCATTATCAAATGTATTAATTGATAATATAATGGATATTTTTGATGATGTAGTTGATTGAGAAGAAAATTTAATCTGATTAACAAAATGGAAAATACTTAATCCAAAAACTCTAAAAGACAAAGCTATATATGTAATGAAAAAACAAAAAACTCCTATGCATTTTGTTGATATTTCAAACAATATAACTAAATATCTTTGAGATAATGTTAAAGTAAATACTATTCACAATGAATTAATAAGAAATAATGAATTTGTTCTTATATGAAGATGATTATATGCATTAAAAGAATGGTGATTTAAACCTGGTACAGTAATTGATGTTATAATTGATGTTCTTAAAAAGAACAAAGAACCTATGAGTACAGAAGATATAATAAAAAATGTTTTAAAAGTTAGAAATGTCAAAAAAACAACTATATATATGAATTTACAAAATAAAGATATAATAAAAAGAGTAGGTAGAAATTATTATGATATAAAATAAGAAGCAATAATTATTGCTTCTTTTTTATATACTTTCTTTACTTTTAAAAGAAAAATAATAAAATACAAAAAATATTTTTTAAAAAAAATAAATGAAAATTTTTGTATTTGATACTGAAACAACTTGATTTATAAATAAAAAAGAAACAGATTTAGATAAGCAACCACATATTATACAATTTGCATGAATTTTATGAGAGATAGATAAGCAATGAAATTTTACTGAGGAAAAAAGAGTTGATATACTAGTAAATCCAAAAATGCCAATTCCATTTTGATCTAGTGAAATTCATCATATCTATGATATTGATGTAAAAGATGCTCCTTATATAGAGGATGTAATTGATGATTTTTTATCATATATAAATTGAGCAGATATTATTATATGACATAATATTGAATATGATGAAGATATGATTAAACTAGAACTAAAAAGGTTAAATAGAGAATATGAATACCACCCTAAACAAGTAATATGTACAATGAATGAAACAATTAATTTCTGTAAATTACCTAAAAAATTAGCAAGTTCGAGTTGATATAAAAGACCAAAACTTTGAGAATTACATAAAAAACTTTTTGATAAATATTTTGTTTGAGCTCATGATGCAATGACTGATGTAGAAGCAACCTTAAACTGTTTTATAGAATTAGTAAAAATTTGAGAAATTAAATTAAAAGAACAAAAAGAAGAAATAATAAGTTTATTTTAATAATATTTTAAATATGTCTTGATTTTGAGATTTAGTAAATATAGAAGAATTTTGAGATAAAAGAGAAGACTTCAAAAAAGATAGATGAGAAATATCTTTTTATTGTAAAGATTGTAAAAAATTAGTTGAAGTAGATAGACCTGACCCAAAATGATATAAATTTATTTGTACAATATGTAAATGAACAAATATAGTTATATGAACAGAAGAAGGACTAAAATCAAATTATAAAATCAAATAATTTTATCAAATGTCTACAATAAATTATTTGACATGATATACACTTTTTATATACTCAATATATATTTTAATAAATAAATACATACATATGGATAAAAAAGAAGCATTAAGTGATGCATTAGCAATGATTGAAAAACAATTTGGTAAAGGTTCTATAATGAGATTATGAGATAAAGATTGATGAATGAATGTAGAAACATTTAGTTCTTGATCTCTTTGATTAGATATTGCTTTATGAGGTTGATATGCAAAAGGTAGAATAATTGAAATATATTGACCAGAATCATCTGGTAAAACTACTTTAACACTACATGCAATAGCAGAAATACAAAAAGCATGATGAACTGCTGCTTTTATAGATGCAGAACATGCCCTTGATCCAAATTATGCAAAAAAGATTTGAGTTGACATTGATAATCTTATAATATCTCAACCAGATTATGGAGAACAAGCTTTAGAAATAGTTGATGCATTAGTAAGATCAGGAGCTGTAGATTTAATAATTGTTGACTCTGTAGCAGCACTTACTCCAAAAGCAGAAATAGAATGAGATATGTGAGATTCTCATATGTGATTACAAGCAAGATTAATGAGTCAAGCATTAAGAAAAATAACTTGAGCAATTTCAAGAAGTGGGACAACTGTTATATTCATAAATCAAATAAGAATGAAAATTTGAGTTATGTTTGGTAGTCCAGAAACAACTACTTGAGGTAATGCTTTAAAGTTTTATGCAAGTCAAAGGCTTGATATAAGAAGAAAAGCAAAAATTGAATCTTGAACTTGAATAGATAAAGAAGCTACATGAAATCTTACAAAAGTAAAAGTTATAAAAAATAAAATAGCTCCTCCATTTAAAGAAACAGAATTTGATATAATGTATAATCAATGAATATCAAAAGTTTGAGAAATACTTGATTTATGAGCTACAAGCTGAATAATTAAAAAATCTTGAGCATTTTATTCTTACTGAGATACAAGACTTTGACAATGAAGAGAAAAAGCAAAAGCATTTTTACAAGAAAATCCAGAAATTGCTTGAGAAATTGAAGAGGTTATTAAAAATAGTTTAGAAAATTAAAAAAAAATAAAAAGATGATAAATTTAAAATTTATCATCTTTTTATTTTTCTATCTTTTTTATTCTCATACATTCTTGAATCAGCAAGTCTATATAATTCTTCTGAATTACTACTTTCTTTTTTTTCAGATACTCAATATGAAAATCATATTTTATGGTTTAAATTTTTTCAATTATGTATAAACAAAAATTTTCTATTTGATAACCAAGTAATTAACTTACCTATCTTTCTATTAATTTCATCTATAGAATCAAAACTAATAATTGTAAATTCATCTCAATGAATTCTAAATAGTTCATTTTTTGATTCTCAAAATATAAGATTTAAGTTCTTTGCAAATTCTTTTATAATATCATCTCAAATATTATGTCAATAATTATCATTTATAAACTTCAAATTATCTAAATCTATAAAAATTAAATTAAATTCTTTATCTTCCAAAAAATATAATTCTAATTTTTTATCAAAAAAATCTCAATTATACAATCAAGTTAATTTATCTCTATTTAACTTTTCATGAAATAATTTTATTGTATTTTCTCATTGTTCTACACATTCCATAGTTTTATCAGTATTTTCTCTTATATCATCATTTAAAACATATAAATTCATTAATAATTCCAATACTTCATTTTTTACTCAATCTAAAACTTTTTTTGTATCTGATGATAAATTTAATCAACACTTTTCAAATATATCTTTTACTTGCTTATCTAAATCTCATATACTAGCAGTTACACTATCCAAATAAATTTTAGATTCATCTAAAACTTTATGTGATTCTTTTGTATATCCTTTTAATAATTCAATCCAATTATTTCAATCTTCTTTCATTTTATTTATATAAAAATATAATTTTAAATATTTAGATATAAAAATATAAATATATTCTTATTAAAGTCAATAGTTTTTTTATAAACCATATAAAACTTGCCTTTTAAACATTTTTTTATATATTTTTATACAATTACTTAAAAAATAATAATAACAAAATGAAAATTTCATATAATACTTTAAAAAGATATATTCCAAACATAAAATCAGCTGAAGAAGTAGCCCAAGATTTGATAATGCATACTGCTGAAGTAGAAGAAATAATTTATGAATGAAAAACTTTTGATAACATAGTTATTTGAGAAATAGAAGAAATAAATTCTCATCCTAATGCTGATAAATTAAAAATATGTCAAGTTAATATATGAGAAGAAAAAACTCAAATAGTTTGTTGATGAACAAATTTAAAATTATGACAAAAAGTTGCAGTTGCTAAAATTTGAGCAACTGTATCTTGGCATGGAGAAGAAACAATTACAATGAAAAAAACAAAAATAAGATGAATTGAAAGTAATTGAATGATTTGTGCTTCAGAAGAAATATGATTAGAAGATCAATTTCCTGCTGAAAGTCCAACTGAAATTTTAGATTTATCTAAAATCAAAACAAAAACTGGAGAAAATTTAGCAAAAACTCTAGAGAAAAATGAAATAATTTTAGAAATAGACAATAAAGCTATAAATCATAGACCTGATTTATTTTCACACATAGGTATTATAAGAGAATTATATGCTATAAATAATCAAAAATTTGATTTTAAATATGAAGATAAAGACTTTTCATGATTGAAAGAATTAAATATTCAAAATGAAATTTCAGAAGTTGTAAAAAGATATATGGGATTAAAAATTTCTTGAGTTGAAAATATAGAATCAAGTAATTATATAAAAGAAGTATTATTTGCTTCTTGAGTTAATTCAAAATGATTATTAGTTGATCTTTCAAATTATAGTCTATATATGTATGGTCAACCTACTCATATATTTGATGCAGATAAGATAAAATGAAAAATAACTGTAAGATTTGCAAAAACTAATGAAATTTTTATAGCTCTTGATGATAAAGAATATAAACTAAATGAAAATGATATAGTAATAGCTGATGAAGAAAAAATCTTAGCTTTATGAGGTATTATTTGAGCTAAATCTAGTTCTGTATCAGATAAAACAAAAAATATTATTATTGAATCAGCCAATTTTGATCAAGCTATTTTAAGAATGACTTGAAAAAGATTATGAATTAGAACTGATAGTTTAAATATATTTGAAAAAGATATCCTACCAGCTTCTAGTCAATGGTGATTAAGTTTAATAGTTTCAGAACTAGAAAAAGTTTTTAAAAACTTAAAAATTGAAAGTTTTAAAGATATTTATCCAAATAAACAAAATAATTCAGAAATTGATTATGATATTGCTTTTATAAATAGACTTATTGGAAAAAATTATAGTGATACTCAAGTAAAAAAAATACTAAACAATTTATGAATAAAACTTGAAGACAATAAATTAATCATACCAGCTTGGAGAAAAGAATTAAATTTTAAAGCAGATATTGCTGAAGAAGTAGCTAGAATAGATTGATATGATAAAATAGAAGCAAAAATCCCAGAGATACAATTATGAGCAATAAAACAAGAAAATATATACAAGATAAAAACATTGTCTAGAAATTTCTTTATTGATAATTGATTTTTTGATATGTATACATATTCTTTTGTAAATAAAGAATTAATGAAAAAATCAAATAGTGATAATACAAATCTTGTTAAACTAAAAAATTCACTTAGTGAAGATGCTACTCATATGAAAAATAGTTTAATACAAAACTTATTACTAACTCTAGAAAAAAATGTAAGAGATTTTAAAAACTTAAAAATATTTGAAGTAGAAAAAGTCTTTGAAAAAGATGGAAATAATATAAATGAAAAATATAATCTTTCTTGATTAATGATATCAGAAAAAAATATTGTTTACTATGATATACAAAATATAATCAAAAATTATTTAAACAAAATTTGAATAACTAAATTCTCTTTTGAAAAAATAACTGAGAAACCTTGATATGCTCATTGATGAAGAACTGCAAATCTTGTAATAAGATGACAAAAAGTATGAGTTATTTGAGAAATACATCCAAAAATAGCAAATAATTTCTGAGTTAAATCAAAAATATGATTTTTTGAAATAAATTTAGATAAGATAAAAGATATGGCTTTTTGAATAACTAAAGCAAAAGAAATTTCAAATTTCCAAGCAAGTAATTTTGATATAAGCTTTGAAATATCAAAAGATATAAAATGAGCAAATATAAAAAATGCTATACAAAAAACAAATCCAAAATTAATTCAAAAGGTTGAATTATTTGATATATATGAAAACAAAGAAAAATTATGAGATAATAGAAGTTTATCATTTAAAGTCTACTTACAAAAAATGGATAGTGAAGTAAATGATAAAGAAAAAAATGATTTAATTTCAGAAATAATTAAAAAAGTTGAAAAACTATGAGCAAAACATAGATAAAAATCTACAAAAATCTTTTGACTAATCATAGTTTTTTCATATAATCTGCCTGCTTACCACCATTTTTTGGTAATTTTAAGCCCCGAAAAAATTTAATTTAACTTTAATAATTTTTGTAAAAGATGCCTATAATTAAGTCTGCAAAAAAACAACTAAGACAAAACAAAAAAAGAAAAGCAAGAAATGATCACTATAAAGGATTATATACTGAAGCTAGAAAAGCTTTTGAAAAAGCAATCAAAGCTAGTGATTCAAAGACTGCAAGAACTATTTTTGTTAACCAAAAAGATAAAGAAGGTAAAACAACTAAAGCTGGTTTACAATCTATTATTGATAAATTGGTAAAAAAGAATATAATACATAAGAACAATGCTTCTAGAAAAAAAGCTAAATTTGCAAAAATGTTAAAAGCTTTAGAAGTAAAATCTTAAAACCTAACTAACTTTTTAAGTGAGTAAAGAAAAGAAAAGACCATTAAATGATGAAATTAGAGCTAATAAAGTTCAAGTTATTACTGATTCTTGAGAAAACTTATGAGAAATGAGTTTAAAAGAAGCAAAAATAAAAGCTTCAGAACAATGATTAGATCTAATGGAAATCTGAAAAAATTGAGACTTAACAATACTTAAGCTTCTTGATTATTGAAAATTCTTGTATAGACAAAAAAAACAAGAACAAAAAAATAAGCAAAAATGAAAAACTCCTGATTTAAAAACAATAAGAATTACTTTTAAAATTGGTGAACATGATTTAGAAACAAAATATAAACAAGCAAAGAAATTTGCTGAATTAGGTCATCCATTAAAAGTAACATTAATGTTAAGATGAAGAGAAAATCATTATGCAGCTATAGCTCAAGAAAAAATGGAATCTTTTGTTAAAATGCTAGAAGAGATTTATAAAATTGATTGAACTATCAAAAAGAATTGAAATACTTTTATAGCTATGTTAAAACCTATAAAATAATTTAATAATTAATAATTAATTATGACTTTAAAAACTAGAAGTTGAGTTAAAAAAAGAGTAAAAATAACTTGAACATGAAAAGTACAAGTACAAAAAGCTTGTAAAAGACATTTACTTTCAGATAAACAAAAAAGTGCAAAAAAGAAAAACCAATATGGTGAAACTTTAGATAAAACTGAAGTAAAAAAAGCAAAAAGACAATTACCTTTTGGTAAATAAAAAATATTTATAACTTATAATAGAAATCATGGTTAGAGTAAAAAGAGGTCTAATGACTAGAAAAAGACATAAAAAAATCTTAAAAGCTACTAAATGATATAGATTATTAAACTCTAGAGTTTTCTCAAGAGCAAAAAATGCTTGGATGAAAGCTGGTTTAAATGCATATATTGGTAGAAAAAGAAAAAAAAGAGATTTTAGAAGATTATGGACTGCAAGAATTAATGTTTCTGCTAGACTAAACTGAACTACATATTCAAAATTAATCGGGGCTATGTATTCAAAACAAGTAAAACTTAATAGAAAAGTTTTATCAAACTTAGCTATTACAAATCCTACAATTTTCACAAATGTTGTTAACTTTACAAAATAAGAATTAGTAAAAACTAATTCTTATTTTTTTATTACAAATTATCTGAACAATAATCTTTTGACTTTTTTAGTTTTATTCATATAATTCCCCCACCTGAAAAGGAAGATATATAAAATATATCGTTAATACCTTTATTATTTAAAAAAATTATATTATGGCTAAACATGGTAAAAAATATAATAAAGCTTTAGAACTTGTTAATCAAGAAATAGCTTATACTCCAGCTGAAGCTGTTGAATTATTAGAAAAAACTAATACTGTTAAATTTGACCCTACAGTTGAAATTCATTTTAATCTTAACCTTGATCCTAAATATCAAGATCAAATGATTAGAACTACTTTATCTCTACCAAATGGTACAGGTAAAACTCCTAAAATTTGTGCTATTACTGATGGTGATACTAAAGCAGCTAAAGCTGCTGGTGCAACTATTGCTGGTGGTGAGGAATTAATTGATGATATTGCTCAAGGTAATGTTGCTCTAGATTTTGATGTAGTAGTTGCTACTCCTTCAATGATGAGACATTTAGGTAAAATTGCTAGAGTATTAGGACCAAAAGGTTTAATGCCAAATCCTAAAGCTGGTACAGTTACTCCAGATTTAGAAACTGCAATTAAAGAAATTGCTGCTGGTAAAATTGAAATTAGAACTGATAAACATGGTAATGTTCACTCTATTTTTGGTAAATTATCTTTTGGTAAAGATAAATTAGTTCAAAACTTAGAATACTTCTTAAATGCAATTAATGAAGTAAAACCTAGCTGAGCAAAAGGAAAATATATAAATTCTGTTAATATTTGTAATGCTATGGGACCAGCAATTAGAATTGATACTAATACTGAAGAAAAATAATAAAAAAACTACTTTTAAAAGTAGTTTTTTTATTTAAGAAAAACTAGAATTTTACTAGTTTTTTATTATAATTTAGCAAATTATAAAATTTAATTGATAAAAAATGTACAACCACAAAGAAATAGAAAAAAAATGGCAAAATTATTGGGAAGAAAATAAAACTTTTAAAACAGAAAATGATTTTTCCAAACCAAAATATTATACTCTTGATATGTTTCCCTACCCTAGTTGAGCAGGATTGCATGTAGGTCATCCAGAATGATATACTGCTAATGATATTATAGCTAGATATAAAAAAGCAAAATGATACAATGTACTTCATCCAATGGGATGGGATGCTTTTTGATTGCCTGCTGAAAACTATGCTATAAAAACATGAACTCATCCAAGAACTACAACAGATAAAAATATAAACACTTTTAGAAAACAAATAAAATCTCTTTGAATAAGCTATGATTGGGATAGGGAGATTGATACTACTGATCCTAAATACTATAAATGGACTCAGTGGATTTTTTTGAAAATGTTTGAACATGGTCTTGCTTATGAACAAGATTTACCAATAAATTATTGTCCAAGCTGTAAAACAGGTTTAGCAAATGAAGAAGTACTAAATGATTTTACTTGTGATAGATGTTGAACAAAAGTAGAAAAGAAAAAAATTAGACAATGGGTGCTTGCTATTACTAAATATGCAGATAGATTACTAAAAGATGTAGATAAACTTGATTGGCCAGAAAGTATCAAAGAAATGCAAAGAAACTGGATTTGAAAATCTGAAGGGTGTGAATTTGAGATGAAAAAAGCTCCTCTCTCTAACTCTCTCCTAAAGGAGAAAGAACAAGAACAAAAATGATCTACTTCCTCTCCTTCAGGAGAGGATTGAAGTGAGGACTCCATAAGAGTCTATACTACAAGAATAGACACAGTTTTTGGTATGACTTATGCTGTTTTAGCTCCAGATCATAAAGATGTAGAAAAGTTTATAACTCCTGAACAAAAAGAAGTTTGTGAGAAATATATTGAAGAAGCAAAGAAAAAATCTGATTTAGATAGAACAGCTGAGAATAAAGAAAAAACTTGAGTTTGGACAGGTTCTTATGTAATTAATCCTTTTAATGGAAAAAAAGTTCCTCTTTGGATAGCTGACTATGTATTATGAAATTATGGTACATGAGCAGTAATGGCTGTACCTGCTCATGATACTAGAGATTTTGCATTTGCTAAAAAGTATAATTTACCAATTATTCAAAGTATAGCACCATATATTGTGTATGAATGAAAAGATGCACCTAGAGATTGAATAGAAACATTAAATAGAAAAACAATAGATATAATTTTAGAAAATGAAAAATGAGAAATTTGTTTACAAATAGAAAAACACTCTAATTGAGAACATATACATTTTATTTGATGAGGAATTGAAGAATGAGAAACTGAAATAGAAGCAGTAAAAAAAGAGTTAGTAGAAGAAACTTGATATACAGACTTTGAGATAATTTGACCTATAAATATGTCATTTTTTTGTGGTATATGATATAGAGCTAATAAAAATAAAAATCAAAAATGTACATGAAGAGCTTTTTATATCAAATTAAAATCAAGTAAACAAATAAAATCTGAAATAGATGAATGAAAACATAATATAAAATGGGTAAAAAAAGAAGAAGTAACAAGATTAATTAACTGGGATGTTCATTTAAAATTCTGGGATAAATTTCACAATTGAGAAAAAGCTTTTACTGAATACTGAATTCTAGTAAATTCTTGAGATTTTGATTGACTAACTTCAAAAGAAGCTCAAACTAAATTAATAGAATTTGCTACAAAAAATTGATTTGGTGAGAAAAAAGTAAACTATAAACTTAGAGATTGGTTATTTTCTAGACAAAGATATTGGGGTGAACCTATTCCTTTGATTCATTTAGAAATTCCTAATATTAAAAAACTTCCTCATATAAATAATATTTCTGAAGCTACAGATAAAAACTTAGCCTATATCCTAAAAAGAGAACCTAAATCTTGAGAAAATACTGCTTGAGCAGTTTGTCATCATACTTGAAAAATTAGAGAATTAATTATAAACTGAAAAGTATTTTCTAAAATTTATGATTGAATTTATGGAAAAATAGTTTGTGATTATAACTTGCCTCTAGAATTACCTGAAGTAAAAAATTTTGCTCCAGCTTGAGATGGACAATCTCCTCTTGCTAAAGTTGATAATTTTGTAAATGTAAAATTAGCTGATAATTTAGTTTGAAAAAGAGAAACAAACACTATGCCTCAATGGTGAGGAAGTTGTTGGTATTATCTTAGATATATGGATCCCCATAATGATAATGCTTTAGTTGATCCTGAAATAGAAAAATACTGGGGACAGATTGATTCTTATGTAGGTTGAGCTGAACATGCTGTATTACATTTACTTTATGCAAGATTTTGGCATAAATTCCTATTTGATATTTGAGTAGTTAGCCATGATGAACCTTTTTATAGACTTAGAAATCAAGGTTTAATTCAATCTTATATCTATGTTACAGATAAGTGACAATCAATTCACCAAGATTTAGTTGAAGAAAAAAATTGAGAGTATTTTCATAAAGAAACTGGAGAAAAACTTACTCAAAAAATCTGAAAAATGAGTAAATCTCTAGGAAATGTAATAAATCCTGATGATATAGTTAAAGAATATTGAGCTGATAGCTTAAGACTTTATGAAATGTATATGGCAGAATTTAAAGATTCAGCTCCCTGGGATACAAAAAATATTATTTGAGTAAGAAGATTTTTAGAAAAAACTGAAAGACTTTATACTTCAGAGGCAAAAATAGCAAAAAATGATGAAGAAACTATAAAATTACTTCATAAAACAATAAAAAAAGTTGGAGAAGACATTGAAAATTATAAATTCAATACAGCAATTGCTAGTTTAATGATTTTGGTAAATAATTGACTTCCAAAAGATGAAAATTTAACTAAAGAGTTCAAAGAAAAATTAGCTATAATTCTCAGTCCTTTTGCTCCTCACTTAGCTGAAGAATTATGGAAAAGATTATGAAATAAAGAAAGTATTTTCTTTGCTAATTGGCCAGAATATAATGAAAAACTAATAGTTGATGATACTCTTAAAATAGCTGTTCAAGTACTTTGAAAAGTAAGATGAACTATTGAAATTTCAAAAGATGAAGATAAAAAGTCAGTATTAGAAAAAGCTAAAAATAATAAAGATGTAGCTAAATGGCTAGAAGGAAAAAATCTTGTAAAAGAAATTTATGTTCCATGAAAAATTGTTAATTTGGTTGTTAAATAAAATAAAAAAGTTAGAATTTATACAAATTCTAACTTTTTTATTTTAAATATTATTTCTAACTTCTCTTAAATCCAACATTTTAGTTCACCATTTTCTATCCTCCAATATTTCAAATGTATATACTTTAGTTCATAAAATTATTGTTTCATATCAAAGAATTTTATAACTAGAGCTTTTTTTCTTTTGTTCTATTTGTTTGATTTTCATAAACTGAGAAAATTCTTTATCCATAATTTTTTTAATAAATTATTAAAAATAAAAACAATTTATTCTATTATTTTTTTAAGAAAAAGATACTAATCATTTAATATCTATGTCAATTATTTTAATAATTAATTTTTTATTATTTTATCTAAAGTTTGAAGTTTCAAAATACCATTAAATGATTTTTGTAAATTTCAAAATAAATCAGTAGTACTACAATTTTTACTATTTTCACAAATTAATCATTTTGTACAATCACTTACTCAAAGTTCTTCTCAAACACTATTTAATATATCATAAACTGAAATATCTTTTAAATCCATTCATAAATTAACTCATCACTCTCTACCCTTTGTTGTTATTAAAATTCATGATTTATCTAACTCAGCAATTATTCTTCTAAGAAGAGATTCTGAAATATTTAAGTCTGCAGAAATATCCTGAATTTTTTGTAATTTAGGATATTTTTCAGCTATATAAATTACAGCTTTTAAAGCATAAGATCATTTTTTTGAAAGTTTTATCATAAAATACTTGACATATATATATATATATATAAGTGATAATATATATTTACTACCTTACCAAAAAGGTAAATTCTAGGTAGAAAAAGGAGAAACTATGGATAAGTTCATAGAAATAATGATAGGAATACTTATGGTAATAGGACTAATTGTAGTTGTTGGAGTAATTATTGGATATCCAACAATGCTTCTGTGGAACTGGCTAATGCCTGAAATATTTGGTCTTACCAAAATAACATTTCTACAAGCAGTTGGTCTGTACATCCTAAGTGGTATACTGATTAAATCAGGTAAATTATCATCAAAATAAACTCTTGCCCAGAGTATAAATGGGCTTTTCTTTTTGCTTGAATTTTTAATCCAGAATCCCATTAATCATAAATTTAATAGCTTCTTCCTCACTAAATCCTTTAATCATAAGATTTTCTATAGATTTTTGTTCAAGTGTTCACACTGCAGCTTCATGAGTAAGTCTAGAACTAGGATTATTTACTTCAAGTGCTGGAATTGTAGTAATCTTGCATTGTCACATTGAAACCTCACTACATTCAATATGTCATTGAGTATCATCTCAATCTCAAGTTAAGTTTGATTTAAAAATATTTGTTCCACCTTCAAAAGTAACAGATTTACTCATAATTACTCAAGAAGAATTTTTTCATTTTAAGAAAAACTGAATATCAAGATCTGAAATATCCCCATCTAAAACTTTATTTTTTGTAATAAAATCAGCCTTTGCATTTTCTCCCTCTAAATAAACCCTTCATTTTGTAATTCAATGTCACAAGTGTCCCATTGTAGATTCATAGTGATTCTTAAAATAAGCATTTTTTCCTACATGAGCTGTAAAAGTATTATAAACAGTCATATAAGACTCATCACTATTGAAATTAAACTCATAGATTTCTAAAGAACTTCATTCATCTAAATAATAAGTTTTTCAATCTCAATGAGTTACATCTTTATCAAGTCCAAAACAATAAGCAAAAATTTTAACTTTTGAATTTTTCCCTATATGCCATTCTGGAGCCACTGCTTGTTTTGTTCAAGAACTATCTAAACTAAAACAAAAATACCAAGGATCTTCCATAATATAATTATCAGGAACTCTAATAATTGATTTCATAGAATTATTTTCTATTTTTGATTCCATTGTAATTTCAGAAGTATCAACTTCTTTTGAAATATTATCATGATTAACATTATTGTTTATGAAAACAATATTTGGTTTTGCTGTTTTTTTCATTAAAATTTTTGAAAGTGGCAAATTTAAAACTTTTGCTACTCTTTTTAAATCATTTAATGGTGTTTTTACATCTGACATACTATTTTTTTTAAATTATATTTTTAATTAAGATTTACAATTATCTCATTCACAACCTTCACAACTTCAAAAATATTTTTTTAATAATTGTTTATTTTCTCCTGATAAATCAATTTTTCAAGAACAAAGTAAAATTCAAGAAGAAGCAAGTTCTAAAATATCCTTACTATGAGAAACAATTATAAATGTTTTTCAATTTTCTTTATATTCTAATATTAATTTAATAAGTACATCTCTAGAAGTAGCATCAAGAGATGCTTCAATTTCATCAAGTAAATATAAATCTTTATCCATTAAAAAATTTGTAATAATTTCAACCTTTTTTCTTTCTCAACCAGATAAATGACTATCAAAAAATCTAGTTTTATATGTTTCATAATCAAGTCCAAAATCTTCAAACAATTTACTTACTTTTTCTAAAGTAAATTTATCTTTTAAAATTCATTTTATATAAGTTTCAACAGCTATTCCAGTATATTCAGGAATTTCTTGCATTATATATGAAATTCATAAATTTGCTCTAGAAGATATATCCAATTTTAATAATTCTTCTGTTTTAAATAAAATTTCTCAACTAACTTTATTTAAACCAATTATTGACTTTAAAAGACTTGTTTTTCAACTTCAATTATGCCCTAAAATATTAAATATTTCTCAAGAATTAACATCAAAAGAAATATCTTGCAAAATTTTTTTATCTCAAATTTCTAAATTTAACTTTTTTACTTTTAACATATTTTTATATTTATTTAATTTTTAATATTTCTCATTAAAACATTACTATTTTAGTAATATTTTAAAAAAAGCAAATAAAAATTCTATATTTTAATATACTCATTTTATATACTTTTCTTTAAAATAGAGCTTGTAAAAAAAATGTTAAAAAACAAGAACTATTCCCTTTATAAAGCAAAACTTATTTTTTAAAAATTGTCTAGTCTTTTAGTTAAAGAGATTTTGACAATAAGTCAAAAATCCTTAAATATATATATAAGAAATGTTTAAAAATAAACATTTTCTAACAATAATTAACATTTTTTTAACAATAATGGACAATTTATCTGAAAATATTTGAAAAAAACATATATCTGTCTTATTAAATGAATTAGTAGACAGTATAGAAATATTTAAAGGTAGACAAAATATTGTTGTTGACTGTACTCTTTGAATGGCTGGACATTTTATAGAAGTAGCAAAAAAATTAAATACTTGAGATATAATTATCTGATTTGATGCTGATATAAAAAATCTATGACTTGCTAAACAAAGAATAACTGATAGTTTAAAAAATATTAATTTTATAGAAAAAAAACAACAAGAAAAAAAAGATAAAATAAATATTTGTTTAATAAATGACAATTTCTGAAACATAAAAGAACAACTTGAAAATAGATGAATACAAAAAATAACCTGAATTTATTATGATTTATGATTATCTAGCCTTCATCTAGATGAAGCTGATAGAGGATTTAGTTTTATGAAAGAAGGACCTCTTGATATGAGATTAAATAAATCAAAATGACAAAAAGCTAGTGAAATAATTAATTCATATACAGCTTCTAAACTTAGAGAAATATTTTTAAAATATTGAGAAAGTTCTCAAGCCAATAAAATATCACATAAAATAATAGAACTAAGGAAAAAGAAAAAATTTGAAACAACAAGTGATTTAGCTGAAATCATTCCTGGTCCTCCAAAAGAAAAAGCAAAAATTTTTCAAGCTCTAAGAATAGAAGTAAATAAAGAGCTTGAAATGCTAGAAAAAAGTTTAAAAGAAGCAATAGAGCTGCTAGAAAAAGACTGAAAAATATTTGTAATAAGTTTTCATTCTCTAGAAGATAGAATAACAAAGCAAATATTTAAAAAAGAAACTAGAGATTGTATATGTAATGATTTAATATGCAGTTGTCATCATAAAAAAACATTAAAATTATTAAATAAAAAACCTATTCTTCCAAGTGAAAATGAGATAAAAGAAAATCCTAGAAGCAGAAGTGCAAAAGCAAGAGCTGCACAAAAAATATAAACTTAAAAAAATATAAAATATGAATCCAAGAGTAATAATAAATAATTATGATAAAGAATTTGTATCTAAAAGAAAACAAAATAAAGATAACTTTTTATTAAATATAAAAAGTACTTATTCTATATTATTAACTGTTGTTGTTGCTCTGCTTTTATATTATGTATGGATATTGAATGTAAATGCAACAAAAGGATACAATATAAGACAGCTTGAAATAGAAAAAAGAAATTTATTAATGGAAAAAGAATTACTTGATGTAAAAATTGCTGAACTAGAAAGTTTAGATAATATACAAAACAAAGAAGATACTAAATGAATGGAAAAAGCAGAAAATAATGATTTCCTTGTAGTAAAAAACAATGTAGCTTATACATATGCTGATTAAAATAAAACATCAACTCCAAGCTCTCTTCTAATACAAGAGGGCTATTTTTTAAATTATAATTAATTCTAGACTTTTTTTTATTATTATATAAAATAATTGAAATTTATTTATATATTTAGTAAAATGCCTGAAAGTTTAAAAAAATTAATAAATTCTATTTCATATCTACCATGAATATGAGAAAAATCTGCTACAAAATTAGCTTTTTTTTTACTAAATTCAAATCAAAATTATTTAGATAATTTATGAAATAATTTGATAAATATAAAAAATAATATTTGAAAATGTAGTAATTGTAATACTTTAACAGATAAAAATAAAAATCTTTGTAATATATGTTCAAATATCAATAGAAATAAAAATCAAATAATGATAGTTGAAGAATATCTTGATATGATTACAATTGAAGAAACTCAAGTATTTAAATGAGTATATCATATATTATGATGAGCAATCTCTCCTATAAATTGAATATTTATATGAGATTTAAATTTTGAAAAGTTATTTGAAAAAATACAAAAATCAGAAGAAAAAATAGAATTAATACTTGCAACAAATCCAAATATAGAATGAGAAGCAACAAGTAGCTATATAATAGAACAAATAGAAAAAAGAAAATTAAAACACAAAACAATTATAACAAAATTATCTAGATGATTATCATCATGATTTATTGAATATGCAGATAATATAACCCTTATAAATGCACTAAAAGAAAGAAAAACA
Source organism: Candidatus Altimarinota bacterium (assembly GCA_027019405.1). Classification (GTDB taxonomy): domain Bacteria; phylum Patescibacteriota; class Gracilibacteria; order BD1-5; family UBA6164; genus JALUWO01. Next base: position 104,548 of record JALUWO010000386.1, read on the forward strand.
ATATAATATTTCATAATAAAATATAATGTCTGAATTTGCTCCACCTTGAAGAAAAGTAAAAATGACAAAAGCTCAAGTAAAAAAATATATAAAAGACCTAGAAGAAAAAAGAAAAATAGCTCAAGCTAAATTAGAAAAAGCTCAAAAATCATGAGAATTTGATAAAGAAAAAAAAGAACTAAAAGAGATAGAAGATTTACTTGAAGATTTATAATTGACTATAATAAAATATAGCTATACTTATAAAACATCAAAAAAAGGAGTGTAATTATGGCTGAGATTCTACTTGAAACAAAAAGAGTGGTTTATGCTTTTGCTATAAGCAAAGATGGTGAAATAGCTTATTTTTTCAAGAAAAAAGCAAAAAAACTTGATACAAAATGGTATGAACAATTAAGAAGATGGCTTTCAAATATTGAAAAAGTAGCAAAAAATAAAAATCTTGATGAAATTAACCAAAAAGATTTTTGGGATCAATGGAATATACTTGATGGATATGCTATCAATAAAAAAGAACCAAAGATTCATTTTAGAGTTGGAAAAGATTCATGGAGAATGCTATATTCTTCATAGAAACATCCATTATAAAAGAGGAAGGGAAAAATCCCTTCCTCTTTACTATTTTATCCATCAATCTATTATATCATTTATAACTCATGCCATTTTTACTGGAGAATGTCTTACAAAATCTTTTTCATTAATAAGATCTCTTTGAATAATATTATATTTTTTATCTTTAAAATTATCTAAATCTTTATCTTTTATTTTTACTGGTTTTTTATTTTCTTCTTTTTTATACTTAGCAACCATATAATCACTAATATGTCAGTTATTTACAACTACATAATCAAGAATTCAAGTTCATAAATATTTTTCAATCTCATTTACAAAATCAACAACTTCAAAATTTGTTGTTTCTCATGATTTTGTCATAATATTACAAAAATAAACAATTTTTGCATTATTATGTTTTTTGGCTCTTTTTATTGATTTTGCAACTCATTTAACAAGTAGATTTGGTATTATTGATGTATATAAATCACCAGGTCAAATAATAATAATGTCACTTGATTCCAATGTTTCTTTTCATCTAGGATTTATCTTAACTTCTGGTTCTAAATAAGCTATTTTTATACATAAATTTGGATTATGAACTGGACAATCAATATTTGTTTCCCCTTTTACAATTGTTCAATCTTCCAATTCTACAACCAAATCTGAAGTTTCCAAAGTAACTGGAACAACTTTTCATCTTACTCTAAAAAGTCTTGAAACCTCATCTAATCATTTTTGAAAATCTCAAGTAATATCATTCATTGCTGTAAGTAAAAGATTTCAAACAGTATGACCTGATACAGAACTTTCTTTATCAAATCTATATTCAAATAATTTTCTTAAAAGTAAACTTTCTTCACTTAAAGCTAAAACAGCTCTTCTTATATCTCATGGAGGTAAAGTTCAAAATTCATCTCTAAGTAATCAGGTACTTCATCAACTATCACTCATAGATACAATAGCAGCTAAATTTAACTCTCTATTTTTTTTCAATCAACTCAAAACATTATAAGTTCAAGTTCATCAACCTATCATTGTTATATTTGTCTTATTCTGAATTATCATAAATCTATTTTATTATTTCTCAAGGTAAAGTAGTAGAATTTGTCATCAAAGTTCTAGCAGGATAACACAAAGTATTTATTCATAATTTTGAATTATCTCAAAGAATTATTCACAATTTTCTAAGTCAAGTATCAATTAATTTTCACTTAACCATAGCCCTCATATTTTTCCCATCATGTCTTAAATTTGCAACTTTAAATCAAGCTCAAAAATTACAATTATTTCATATTATACTATCTCATAAATATGTTAAATGTCATATATTTGTATTATCTCAGATATTTGAATTTTTTATTTCAACTGCATTTCATACATGACAATTATTTCAAAACACTGTATTTCACCTTATATAACAATTTGGTCATATAACACAATTTTCTCAAAAAATTACATTTCATTCAATATAAGTTCCTGTTTTTAAAATACTTCATTTTCATAAAACAATATTTCCCTTAATAGTAACTCATTGTTCTACCTCTCAATTTATCTCTGATTTTGTTAATTTTTCTAAAAAATATTTATTTGCTCATAAAATATCCCAAGGATATCATACATCTATAAATTCTCACTGTAAATTTATAAGTTGAAATTTATTCTTTTTTAAAAATAAATTTATAGCATCAGTTATTTCATATTCTCATCTACTAGATAATCATATATTATTAACTAAATCAAAAATCTCACTAGAAAATTTATAAACTCATAGATTTGCAAGATTTCAAATAAAATTAGTTGGTTTTTCTACAATTTCTGTAGCAAATCATTTTTCATCTTGTTTAAAAATTCAATATTTTTCTGGAGTACTAGTTTCTAAAACTAATGCTCAATATCAATCTAAATTTAAAATCTTGTCTATATCTTTTTTCTCAAAAATACTATCTCAATTTATAAGTATGATGTCATCTTTTCTTTCTATTCCTCTTATTGCTGCAGCTGTTCATTTTTTATCATTTTGAATATGATAAGTTATCTTTGTTCCTAAAAAACTATCTTGAAAATAATTTATTATCTCATCTTTTAAATACTTAACTACAATAATTATTTCATCAACATGAGAATAAATATTTTCTAAACTATATTCTAAAATAGGCTTTCAAGATATTTTTATCATTGGCTTTGGAACAGTATCAGTAAAAGGAACCAATCTTGTCCCTCTCCCTGCAGCTAATATTATTGCTTTCATATTTTATATATAAAATAAACTAATCCTTAATTAACACTGCTTTTATTCTTCTTACTCCTCTACTACTAGCCTCTTCTTTTTTAATTTTAAATTTTCCCATTTTGCTAGAATCTTCTACATGAGGTCATCCACAAAGTTCTCTTGAATAAATAGTTCAGTCATTACCTTTCATAGTATAAACTTTTACTACATCAGGGTATTTTTCCCAAAAAGCTCATCTTACTCATTCTTCCATTGCCTTATCTTTTGGCATTTCTTCCATAGTTGTTGCAAATCCATTTGAAATTGCATTATTTACAAATTCTTCTACTTTATCAAGTTCTTCTCTTGTAACTTTTCTATCAAAATTAAAATCAAATCTTAATCTTTCTGGAGTGATATTACTACCTTTTTGAGAAATTCAACCACCTAAAACTTGATTTAATCATTCAAGCATTAAGTGAGTTGCTGAATGAAGTGCTGTAGTTTCTTGTGAAGAATCTGCTAATCAACCTTTAAATTTTCCTGCTGAAGCAGTTCTTGATTTTTCTTGATGTTCTTTGAAAGCTTTTTTAAATCATTCTACATCTACTTTTAATCATTTTTCTTTAGCTAAATCCTCAGTCATCTCAATAGGAAAACCATAAGTATCATAAAGTTTGAAGGCTTTAGTTCAAGCTATAGTATCAATTTTTTTACCAGTTCTCTCAAAAGCTATATCAAAACCTTTAATCAATTTATCAAATTCTTTCAGACCTTTTTCTAAAGTTTCTCCAAATTGTTTTTCCTCTGCTTCTATTTCTTTTAAAATTTCATCTTTTTTATCAATCATATGAGGATAAGCTTTTCATAGTTTATCTATTATAACAGAAGATACTTTACTTAAAAACAATCATTTATATCCAAGTTTATGAGCTTGTCTTATAGCAATCCTTATAAGTCTTCTAAGTACATAACCTTGATCTACATTTGATGGAACTACTCAATCAGAAATCATAATAGTAGCAGTTCTAGCATGGTCTGCAATTATTCTAATACTTCTTTTTGTTTCATCATTATATTCTACTCAAATACTTTTTGTAATTTCATTTATAATATAATCAAACATATCTGTATCATAAACTGATTTTACTCAATTTAAAGTAGCTGTAATTCTTTCAAGTCCCATTCAAGTATCTACATTTTGAGCTGGAAGTTTTTCTAAGCTTCAATCTTCTAATCTTTTATATTCCATAAAAACATTATTCCAAATTTCCATCCAATTATCTTCATCTGTTTCTACATTGCTTCCTTCAGGTGGAAATTCAGATTCTCAAACCCAATAAAAAATTTCACTATCTGGTCCACAAGGTCCAGTATCTCAAGCTGCCCACCAATTATCTTCTTTTCATAAATAAGAAATTCTAGATTTTGGCATTCATACTTCTTCCCATATTTTAGCAGCTTCTTCATCTCTAGGAGCACTTTCATCACCTTTAAAAACTGTTACAGCTATTTTTCTAGGATCAAGAGCTAGCCAATCTTTTGAAGTTAAAAATTCCCAAGAATAGTTAATTGATTCTTTTTTAAAATAATCTCATAAACTCCAATTTCCTAGCATTTCAAAAAAAGTTAAATGAGAATTATCTCCTACTTCTTCAATATCACCTGTTCTAATACATTTTTGAGAATCAGCTAATCTAGTTCCTGATGGATGCTTTTCCCCTAATAAATAAGGAACTAAAGGTTGCATTCAAGCAGTATTAAAAAGCACAGTTGGATCATTTTCTGGTACAACTGGAGCAGAAGGAATTATTGCATGATTTTTAGTTTCAAAAAAATCAAGATATTTTTGTCTTATTTCATCACTATTATATTTCATAAATCTTATAATTAATTTTATCTAAAGATAAAAATATTATAAGTATAAAATAAAAAAAACAAGAGTTAATAACTCTTATTTCATATATGATTTTATCTTTTCTAAAAGAACAAAAAATTCTGTTTTTAATAATTGAATCTCTTTTTGTGAAAATTCTATATCAAATTTATCAAATATATCTTTCAAACTATATTTATATACTCATTCTGATATTGTATACAATATATCATATAATTTCCTTAATTTCTCAGTTTTATTAAATAATTGTGGATTTGAAATAATAAAATCATATATATCTGCTATAACTTCTTCAAAACCTACTCATAAATCAGATTTTTCATCATAAAAAACTTCTCAGATTTTTTTATCTTTATTTCTTTTCAATAAATCTAATAATCAAAAAATCTCATTTTTAATTCAATCTAAATAAACTTCATCATAAGTTCAATCCAATTTATAATCTTGGTATTCTTGATATTCTTTTAATAATCAATTTACTTTTGATCCTTTTAAGTATATACTAGATAATTTTTCAGAATGATTATATAAAAATTTAAAAAAAATATTTCAATCATTATTTAAATCTGCAATCAATTTTCACTTATCATTTGAAGTTATTTCTTCTAAATCATTATTTATATAAGGAATTTTATCTAAATTTACATTATAAACAAAGATTTTAAATTTTTCTAAAAATTTTTCATATATACTTGTATCTCAATTGTTATTTAATAAATCAGAAACTAATTTTTTTACTAAATTATCTCATAAATAAAAGTTGTTTATTCCCATATTTTCAGTCAAAAATACACTTATAATATCATCAATATCAATTAATAAATCAAAAATCTTGCTTTTTGATTTTTTATTTTGGTTAAATTTATAAATATATTCCTCCAAAAAAACAGATGTTTGTTCTTCATAAATTAATTCATACTCTGGTTTTGTTATTATATCATCTACAAAATACCTTAATCTACTTATAAAATCCTTTCATTTACAATCAGATATTAATTTTATTTCCTGAGTATATTTATATGGTAAATCTATATTGATTTTTCTTTCTTCCAACATAACAAAAAAATATTAAAAATAGTTAAAATAATTATAAAAGTATTTAGTTATTAGTCAATAATATTTTTTGTTTTAAATAAGATAATATGATAATATAATAAAGTATCTAATATATATAATATTATGGAAAATAGAGAAAAAATTGAAGAAAGAATTCTTCAAATAATTTCTTACATAGACCAAGATAAAATGTTACAGCCTCTAGTATGAAGTATAAAACTTTTTTCACTTGAGGAACTTTTACAATTAAAAGATTTTCTAGAAAGTTGAGATTATAAACCTATATATATATTATTAGACAAAAAAATTAAAGAATATTTAAATATAATGGAAGAAATAAAACAAATAAAACTATGAGAAAAAATGAAGAAAATAAAACAAAAAGAAGAAGATGAAAATAAAAATGAACAAATAAATATAGATACCTTAATAGCTTAAATAAAATATAAATAATTAAATTATGAAAGATAATCAATTACATAATACTGAATTACAAGAAAAAGCAGTTGAAACTTTTGATTTGAAAAAAATAAAAGAATTATTAGATAAACTAAAAAACAATAAAAGTTTATCAAAAAAAGATTTTGAAAATATTGATAAACAAGATAACAATTTAAGTGAAACTGAAAAAAAACTATATGAAAAATTATGAGATACTAAATCTATAATATCTTTTTTAGAGTGAGTTATAAATATACTTGAAAAAAAAGATTCAATTCTTTCAACTTCTTGGAAATCTATTTGATTAAAACAATGATGAGAAACTTCTTTATGAATTCAAGCAGCCAGCCAAAAATGACTTTGAAATATTAGTAAATATGAAATTTCAGCATTTAAGATATCTAAAAAAATTTTAGATTGAAAACCTTTAATATTATGAAACATAGTTAATAATAAAGAATTAAATACAAAATTAAACAAAATATGAGAAAAGTTTAAAAATAAGGAAGAATTATTAAAAAATAGAGAAGCTAGACTACAAATATTAAATATTGATGCTAGTATGTTAAAATTATGTCCACAAATAAGATTTAAAGCATGAACTTTTACTTATCTATATGAATTAAAAAAAGAAATAGTAGAAATTGAAAATAAAGAATTAGCAAAACAATTAAAATGATATTTACCAAAAGATAAAATATCTAATATATTAAATTGAGATTGTAAATCTGAAAATTTAGAAAAAATATTACTAGAAAAATGAATGAATGAAGAACAAATAAAAAATATTTTATATCATAATTCATTAACTTGATTAAATAAAGATAGATTAGACTTAAGAGATATAATAAAAGATAAAGATATTACTATTTATCAACTAGAAAATTTAAAACAAGATAAACTAAAAAATTTCTTAGATAAAAATTTTTCTCAAGAAGATAAGAAAAAAATATTAACTATATTACAAAAAATAAATTATAATAAAAAACAAATTGAAATAAATAATATTCTAAAATCTTGAACAGAATGATATAATTATTTTTCTAATGAATATTATTTAAATAATCAAAAGAAAATAAAATTTATAACTAAACCTAATAAGTTTATTGAGGTTATCAAATTTTTAAAAACTAAATGAAATATTTCTAAATGATTTTATGATATATCTAATCCTAAATTAAGAAAAAATTTTCAATTAATAAGTAAGTTTTATGAAATAAGTGATTATAATATAATATTTAGTGATTTAAAAGAAGTTGATTTTTCTACATTAAAAGATGAAGAAAAAGAAAAATTTTTAAATATGATAATTAATAAAGATTTTTTTTATACATATATTGAACTAAATAAAAATTTTATAGATATAAATAAAATTAAAGATACAAAATTAAAAAATAAAATAAATGAATATCTAAATTTTAAGTATACACAAGTAGAAAATCCAATATTTTGAGCTGAAAATAATATAATACAAATATTAAATAATGATAAATATTTATTAAATAAATTAAAGAAAAATCCAATAAAAATATTAGAAGAATATTTAAATAATTATGATATTAATATCATAAATAAATATCCAAAAAGTTTTAAATATATTTTATCAAATAAAAATCTAGTTGATGAAATTGTAGTAAAAGATAAAAGTCTTAAGTTTTACAAAAACATTTTAAATTCAAAACAAAAAGCTGAACATAGTATTTCATATACAAAACTTGTATTATCTTGAAAAAATGATTCAATAAAAGAAAAAGATGTTGATTTAGCATTTTTAGAATTTAAAGATATACCAAACCTAATTCAAATTTATGATTTAATAAAGAAACCTCCTAAATGAGATAAATTAATACAAGATTTACTAAAAAGACCTTTATTTAGATTAACATTAAGTAATTTTCAAATAGAACATAGAGAAGATATAATTAGTTTAAAATGAAAAAATAAAATAAAATTAAATGAAATTTTTCAAGAACATTTAAAAACATTAGAAGAAGAAAGAAATAAATATAAAATGATATATAATAAATCTGAATTAAAAAATACTTTATCAAACAATAATAATGATATAATTAATAATATATATAACAATAAAGATTTTATTAATTATCTCTCAATACAACAATCAGAAATTCAATGACCAATTGTTTGAATAATAAGATTAACTCTATGAGAATGATGGGAAAATGAAAATATTGATGAATATATAAGTATTATAGCAAATTCTATCACTCAAGAAGAATTAGCAAAAAAATTAAAAGAAATTAATTCTTTCATAAAAATTCAAATTGAAATAAAAACAAAAAATATATTTAATAATATTCCAGAAGATTTAAGAAAAAAATTAATAAAAATTTCATTTTTAAATAACAAATGAAGTATAAACTGAAAAAATATATATGATTTTTTAAATGAATATAAAAAAAATAATCCTAAAAGTACCCTAACAGATAAAGAAATTGTAAACTTATACTTTAAAACAATTTTTAAAAATCCAATATTAAATAAAAATGATATAGATATAATAAATAAATCATTATTAAGTAATATATGAAAATTGTGAAATTCATCCCTTAATATAAATTGAATTGGATGACTAACAGAACTATGATTAATGCAATTAAATCAATATAAATATAATAAAAAAATAGATGCTATTGAACATGATAAAGAAATTTATGAAGCTTATAAACAAAAAAATTATGAAAAAGTTAATAAATTAGAAAAAGAATATTATAAAAAATTAGAGCAAAAAGAAAAAAATAATAAAGAAGAAAGTAATAAAGAAAAAAATAACAAAAATCAAAAAAATATAAATTATGATAACTATACTATTAATAAATCATCAGATAACAACTATACAATAAATATAGACTGAGAAAAAATTGATTGATTAACAAAAGATGAAATAGAAACATTATGAGTTAAAAAAGATAAAAAATGAGAAATAATAATAGAAAATAAAGAAGCACTTAAAAATCTTATAAATATGAAAGAAACTCTTGAATCTATTTGAATAGATTTTGCTTGGAAATATAGAAATGAACTTATAAATATAATGAAATCATCAAAAGGTTTTATGTGAATGCAAATGGATTTAAATGATAAAAATTTAATTAACCATACTGAACTTAATAATTACCTAAGATTTATTCTTACAATAATATGAGAAAATCCTGACACAACTCTTATGTGAAATAAACAAAAAATAAGACAATTAAATGATTATTCTCAAACTAATAAAAACAAAAATACAATGAAATGATGACTATCAAAAGTATGAGAAAAATTTATTGATATGTGATTTTTAACAACAAATTGAACTCTACAAACAAATTGGTCAGCAAATCTAAATTACCATATATCAAATAGAAAAAATAATATAGAAAAAAAGAGCTAAAATAAGCTCTTTTTTTATTCTTCATCTTCACTTTCTCTTACAATACTTGCTCTAACAATCTCATCTGAAGCATTTTTCAATTTAGTAAGAATAACTCATTGAGTAACTCTTGAAGTTTTTCTTATTCATTTTAATGGTAATCTAATAGTTTGACCAGCTTTTGAAATAAGAATTACTTGAGAATTTTTTCTATCTTCATCTGATAACATTTTAGCACTTACTAAATGTCCTGTTTTTTCAGTAACAGCCATTGCTTTTACTCAAGAACCTCATCTATTTTGATTTCTATATTCTTCTATAGCTGTTATTTTTCACATTCACTTTTCAGTAACAATGAATAAAAATTCATTTTCTGGAGTAGCAATAGCAACTTCTATAACAACATCATCATCTTTTAATCTTATTCATCTTACTCATGCTGCTGCTCTACCCATTGGTCTAACATCATTTTCATCAAACTGTATAGCTTTTCAAGCTTTAGTTGCAATAAAAATATTATCATCTCAAGTTGTAGTTTTTACCCACATAAGTTCATCTCAATCTTTTACTCACACAACTTTTAATCCATTTGACCTAATATTTTTCACATCATCCATTGCAAGCTTTTTAACAGTTCATAACTTAGAAACAAAAAATAAATATTTATTTTTTTCCTTTGAAATATCAAGTATAGCAGCAATTTCTTCTCATTTTTGTAAATTTAATAAATTTACAATAGGTTGTCATTTTGCTGTTCTAGATGTTTCTGGAATTTCATAAGCTGGAAGAGAGAAAACTCTACCTTGAGTTGTAAAATATAATAAATCTGAATGATTTTTAGTAGGAATAATTAACTTAATTTCATCATCTTCTTTAGCTCAAGTAGTTACTCACTTCCCTCATCTTCTTTGAGTTCTAAATGCAGATTCTTTTAATCTTTTTATATAAGAATTTTTTGTCAAAACAACAAATACATCTTCATTTGGAATTGTATCTTTTGGATTAAATTCTCAAACTTTTCCTTGATTTACTTGAGTTCTTCTCTCATCTCCAAATTTTTCTTTTATTTCATCAAGTTCATCAATAATAATTGAAACAATTCTTTCAGGTTTAGCTAAAATATCTTTTAAATCAGCTATTAAAAGTAATTTTTCATTTAATTCATCTTCTATTTTTTGTCTTTCAAGTCAAGCAAGTTTATTCAATTTCATTTCTAAAATAGCATCAGCTTGAATTTGAGTAAAAGCAAATTCACTCATCAAATTAGTTCTAGCATCATCTTTTGTCTTACTTGATTTTATTGTTTTGATTATTTCATCAATATGATCTAAAGCTTTCTTTAATCATTCAAGAATATGAGCTCTAGCTTCTGCTATTTTTAATTCATAAATAGTTCTTCTTTCAACTACTTCCTTTCTATGATCTATAAATGCTAAAAGCATTTCTTTTAGATTAAATAACCTAGGTTGAATTCATCTATCTCAAAGAGAAATCATATTATAACCAAAACTTGTTTGAAGTTGAGTTAATTTATATAATTGATTTAATATCTTCTTTGGAAAAGCATCTTTTTTAAGTTCTATAATAATTCTTACAGAATCTTTATTTGATTCATCTCTCAAATCAGAAATACCAACTATTTTTTTATCTCTAACAAGCATTGCTATTTTTTCAACAAGTGAAGATTTATTTAAACCATAAGGAATTTCACTTATATTTATAATATTTCTTCATCTTTTATTTTGCTCAATATTTGCTACTCATCTTACTATTACTGATCATCTACCAGTTGAATAAGCTGTTAATATAGCTTCACTATCATAAACAATTCATCAAGTTGGAAAATCTGGTCATTTTACATATTCCATTAAATCAGAAATTGTTACTTCTTCAGTATTTGGTACTTTTAATAAATACTCTATAGCATCAATTAATTCTGTTAAATTATGAGGAGGAATATTAGTTGCCATACCCACTGCAATACCCATTACACCATTCATTAATAAATTTGGTATTCTAGTTGGTAATACAGTTGGTTCTTGTTTAGTAGTATCAAAATTATCTCTAAAATCAACTGTTTCTTTTTCTATATCAGCTAACATATATTCAGCTAATTTTGTCATTTTAGCTTCTGTATATCTATATGCAGCAGCTCCATCACCATCCATAGAACCAAAGTTACCTTGACCATGAACTAAAGGATATCTAAGTGAAAAATCTTGAGCCATTCTAACCATAGCTTCATAAACAGAACTATCACCATGTGGATGATAATTTCAAAGTACATGTCAGACAACAGTTGCTGATTTTCTAAATTTTGCAGAAGCCCTTAATCATTGTTCATGCATAGAATATAAAATCCTTCTATGAACAGGTTTAAATCAATCTCTTATATCAGGTAATGCTCTAGAGACAATAACACTCATTGCATATTCCAAATAACAATTCTCCATTTCATCTTTAATTGATCTATTTGAATCTCATTCATAAGTAATTCAATTTGATAAACCTAAAGAAGTTTGTTCTCAATCATTTTCTTCTGGATTAATATTCTCATTAGTATTTTCAGACATAAGCTATATTTTAAAAAAAGAAGTAAATTTATACTTATATAATATTTATTTTTAGCCAAAAATCAAACTAAATATGATTTTAATAAAACAAAAAAAATAAATCATAAATGATTTATTTTTTTAAACAATTGATACATATTTATCTTTATATTTTCTACCATCAAATCTAGTTCTAGTTTTTTCAGTAAAAGTAACTACACCATCTTTAGTAGCATATAAAGTAAAATCATGTCCTTGAGAAACACCTTCAGCTGGCCAATATTTATTACCTTTTTGTCTAATAATAATATTACCTGCAATAGCTTTTTGTCCCCCAAATAATTTCACACCAAGTCTTTTGGCATTACTATCTCTACCATTATTAGTAGATCATTGAGCTTTCTTATGAGCCATCTTTTCAAAAATTAATTTATAAAATTTCTAAGTTATAACTTTTTAAAATAGTTATTATCTTCTTTGAGCAAATCTAGCAAAAGCTTTATTTGCTTCAGCCATTTTATACACTTCTAATTTCTTTCTTACAGAATCCCCTGATTCATTAGCTGCATCAATTAATTCTCCAGCTAATAATATAGGAAAAGCAGCACCTTTTTTCTTTCTAACAGCTTCTAAAATCCATTTAGCAGCTAAGAATAATTGTCTTTTAGGTTTTACTTCTTGAGGTACTTGATATATAGAACCTCATACTCTTTTAGGTCTTACTTCAATTTTTGGCATAACATTTTCCAAAGCTCTAAAGAAAATAGCTTTAGCATCTTTTTGTCATTTTGATTTAATAACCTCAAAAGTATCATTCATTAATTTTTGAGCAAGAGATTTTTTACCATGTAACATTACATAGTTAGTAAATTTCTCTAATAAAGCTTCACTTTTTACATCATTCATTGTATTTGTAACAATTAAAAAATAATTATAAAATTATGTATCTTTTCAGTATTGTTAAACTTACTGCATAATTTTATATAAATTGACTATTTAGGTTTTTTAGCACCATATTTAGATCTAGATTGTTTTCTATCTGATACTCATTCAGTATCTAAAACTCATCTAACAACATGATATCTAACTCAAGGTAAATCTTTTACCCTACCTCATTTAATAGCAACAACACTATGTTCTTGTAAGTTGTGTCCTTCTCAACCAATATAAGCATTAACTTCATATCAGTTAGTTAATCTAACTCTTGCAACTTTTCTAAGTGCAGAATTAGGTTTTTTAGGAGTCATTGTAGTAACTTTAACACAAACTCATCTTTTTTGAGGACATCCTCCAGGTATTTCTACTTGTTTACTTCTAATAGTATTTCTTGTAACTTGTAAAGCAGGAGAAGTACTTTTTTTAGCAGGAGTCTTTCTTTTTCTCTTAACTAATTGGTTAATAGTAGGCATTTTCCTAATTTTTAAATTTTAAATTTTTTCAAACTCTTTTAAAATATTGAGAAATTATATAAAAAATATATAAAAATCAATAATTATCTTTTTGACCATTGCATAGATTTTCTGGCTTTATGTTTACCAGGTTTCTTTCTTTCAACTTTTCTAGCATCTCTAGTCAATAAACCAGCTTCTTTTAAAACTGTTCTAAAACTTGGTTCAACTTCTACTAATGCTTTAGCTAAAGCATGTTTTATAGCATCAACTTGAGCTGATTCACCAGATCCAGATACTTTAACTTCAAAATAAAATTTTCATTTATTTTTTGTTAAAGATAATGGAGTATATAGTTTTTCAAATAAGTCTGATCTATTTATGTATTCACTTACTTCTTTTGTATTAATTATATCTTTTCATTTTCAAGCATATAATCTAACTTGTGCAGAAGCTGTTTTTCTTTTTCAAACAGAATAAGTATATTTACTCATAAATTTATTTTATATTATAATTTTATAACTTCAGGTTTTTGTGCTGTAAAAGTATGTTCAGTACCTGTAAATAATTTTAATCTAGAAATCATTTGTTTTCTTAATTTATTTTTAGGTAACATTCAACTTACAGCAAATTCAATAGCTTTTAAAGGTTTTTTTTCTAATAAATCTTCTAAAGAAATTTCTTTTAATCCTCATAAGAAACCAGTATGTCTGTAATATTTTTTATCAGTCATTTTTTTACCAGTAACTTTAAATTTATCTGCATTGATAACAACAACATAATCACCATTATCAACATGAGGAGCAAAAGTAGGTTTATTTTTACCTTTTAATATAGCAGCTATTTGAGTAGCCATTCTACCAAGAGTTTGCCCTTCAGCATCAACAATAAACCATTTTCTATCATTACCTTTAATTTGTTTAGGCATTATAGTTTTCATTTTGCTAATTTTTTTAATAATTAAACTAATTCTAATTTCACTAATTTTGCATTATCACCATCTCTATATTTAATAGGAATGATTCTTGTAAAACCAGATGTTCTTTCTCCTTTATATTTAGGTGCAACATTTGTAAATAATTCAATTGATGCTTCTTTTGTATAAACAGTTTTCATAACTTGTCTTATAGCATTCATTTCATCTTTATTATTTACAACATTTATTAAACCATCTACAATAGAAATAATAGATTTTGCTCTTTTTTCAGTAGTTTTTACTGATTTATGTAAGAATAATGCTGTTACTAAATTTCTTTGCATAGCATCTCTATGAGCAAAAGTTTTATTATTAAACTTAAGATGTTTTCTTACTCTATGTCTCATAATAAGTTTTAAATTTTAAATTATAATTTTTCCCTTTTTAATCATCTCATAAAAGTTTTAAACCTCTTTCATTCAATGAATCTCTAATTTCTGTCATAGCTTTTTTACCAAATCATTTGATAGAAGAAAGCTTAGTCTCAGTACATTTAGTTAATTGCTCTATAGATAATATATTACCATTTATTAAAGCATTTAATGTTCTTGGAGATAATCACATTATCTCAATAGGAGTATAAGTTTCTTTTTCAAGTTCTTCTTTTATTTCTTCTTTTTCTTTATTTAGTAGATCTTTTACATCTGATATAAAACTTCCTTCAACTTGTAATCATTCTTCATTAAATAATGAAAAGTATGAAACAAGCATATTTCAAGAAAATTTTAAAGCATCTACTGGAGATATTGAACCATTAGTTTCAATTTCCATTTTTAAAGATTCAAGATTAGTTATTTCTCAATGTCTAGTTTTTTCTATATTATATTTTACATTTAATACAGGTGAAAAATTAGCATCAATCAATAAAACATTAACATCATCTTCAATTTCTTTTAATTCTTCAATACTTTTATATCAAACTCATTTTTCAACTCTTATATCTAAATCTAATTCTAATCAATCTTTATCTATTTCAGTTATATATAGATCTTTATTTAAGATTTCAACTCCAGCTGGAGTTTTTATATCTCAAGCAGTTACTACACCTGCTTTATTTTTTTCTAATTTTAACCATTCTATTCAAATCTCTTTTTTGTCTACAATTAAATCTTTTAGATTTAACATTATATCCAAAACACTATCTTTTACCCCTGGTAAACTTGAATATTCATGAGATACTCATTTTACTTTTATTCAAGTAACTTTAGTTCAAGGTATAGTAGAAAGTAAGACTCTCCTTAAAGAATTTCAAAGAGTAACTCCATATCATCTAGGTAAAGCTCAAATCTCAAAATTTGAAATATTTGAATCTACATCTTTTTGTGATATTTTTGGAACTCAAATTAATTCGTGAATAATATGCATATTATGTGAGTTATAAAAGTATAAAACTATTTAGAATAAAATTCAACAATTTTTTGAATATCAATAACTTGTTCAAAGTCATCTTTTTCAGGTAATGCTTTAATTGTAATTTTTAAATTTTTAGCATCAACATCAATCCATTTAGTTGTAGTGATTTTACCTTTATTTTGTTTAGCAAATTCTTCTAATTCTTCAATTAAACTTTTATATAAAGGTGATTCTTTCATTTTATCTCTTAATTCTATTACATCACCAATTTTAACAGAAATTGATGGAATAGTAACTTTAACTCAATTAACTTTAAAATGTGCATGTGAAGCAAATTGTCTTGCTTGCATTCTTGTTCTAGCTAAACCTGATCTATAAATTACATTATCAAGTCTAAGTTCTAGTAATCTAAGCATTTTTTCTCAAGTAGTTCATTCAGCATGAGATTTTTGTGCTTTTTTAAAGTATGATGCAAATTGTTTTTCACTTAAACCATACATCCTTTTTGCTAATTGTTTTTTTCTCAATTGAGTACCAAATTCACTAGTTTTTCTAGTTCTTAATGGAGCTCTTTTTCATTTATTTAAGTCATATTTTTCAGTTCAAAAAAGGTTAACCCCTTCTCTTCTACATAACTTTTTTTTCGGTCAAGTATATCTCATAGATTACTTTTAAAAATTAAAAATTAAATTTTTTAGTTTTTAATTAATAAAGATATTAATTAAATTGATTTATAGTTTTCTAACTTTTTTCTTTCTACAACCATT
This sequence comes from Candidatus Altimarinota bacterium, assembly GCA_027019405.1. GTDB lineage: Bacteria > Patescibacteriota > Gracilibacteria > BD1-5 > UBA6164 > JALUWO01. The sequence continues at coordinate 121,118 of JALUWO010000386.1, forward strand.
GTGAGGGATTGGAGTAACATCAAATATTGCTTTTAATTCAGCTCAAGCAGATATTAAACCTCTAATTGCTTGTTCTCTACCTATACCAATTCATTTAACATATACATCAACAGTTTCCATTGAATGTAGTGTTTTTGCATTTTGCATAGCTTGTTCAGCAATTACTTGTGCAGCATAAGGAGTAGATTCTCTAGCACCTTTAAAACCAGCACTTCAACCAGAAGCCCAAGATAATACATTACCTTTTTCATCAGTAATAGTTACAATTGTATTATTGAATGAAGCCATTATATGAGCTTGTCCATGTTGTACTATTTTTCTAGTTTTTTTACTTTTTTTAGTAGTAGTCTTAGCCATAATACTTGTTAAATTCTAAATAAAATATTATTTTTTCTTATTTGCTATTGCTGTAGATTTTCATTTTCTAGTTCTAGCATTTGTTTTTGTGTTTTGACCTCTAACTGGAAGTCTTTTTTGATGTCTTATACCTCTATAACATCTAATTTCCATAAGTCTTTTAATGTTACCTTGAACAAGTCTTCTTAAGTCTCATTCAACATTAATAGATTCTTTTATTTCAGATCTAATTTTATCTAAATCATCTTCAGACAAAGTTTCAATCTTTACAAATGGGTCAATTTTTGTTTTTTCACATAACTCTAATGCAGTACTTTTTCAAATACCATAAATATAAGTTAATGCAACCCATGTATGTTTACCATTTGGTAAATTTACTCAAGCAATTCTAGCCATTATTTAAAATACTTAATAAATTAAATTTAAATTAAAATACAATTTTATCATATTTTTATATAAACAAATCAATTATCCTTGTCTTTGTTTATGTTTAGGAGTTTTACAGATAACTCTAACTACTCCTTTTCTTTTTATTACTTTACAATCTTTACAGATTGGTTTCACAGAAGCTCTAACTTTCATATTTATTTAAAATAAAAAAATAATTATTTTTGTCTAAATGTAATTCTTCATTTAGTTAAGTCATAAGGACTTAATTCTATTAAAACTTTATCTCATTCAATAAGTTTTATAAAGTTATTTCTCATTTTTCAACTTAAATAACCTTTAACTATTCCTCATCAAAAATCATCTGGTAATTGTACTTCAAAAACCAGACTTGGTAAAGCTTTAATAATAGTTCCCTCAACTTCAATTTTGCTTTCTTTACCAGACATATAATGTGTATTTATTAAATAGCTTGCAACAGTTTATAAAAAATAAACAAAAAAGCAAATTTATTTTTTACTTTTTTGTTTATTTGTTTTTTAATATAATTTTAACTATCAATTTTTTCTTTATTTATTTGTTTTCTCTCATTTATAATATTTTTTATCTTATCTAATAGTTCTGAATTTTTTTGAACTAATTGTTTTATAGAAAAATCTAAAATAGTTAATAATTTACTATCCTCTAAAGCAACAATAGATGCTGTTCTTTTTCTTTTATCTAAAAATAAAGCCATTTCTCATAAAATTTCCTCAGGTTCTATTATTCATAATTCAATAATTTCATTATTTTTTTCAACAAAAGCCTTTAATTTTCATTCTAATAAAAAATACATTGAAGTAGCATCTTCTCATTCCTTAAATAACAATTCTCATTTTTTTAATTCTTTCTTTTGAATAAATAGTGATAAATTTTTCTTATCATCTAAACTTAAATCTTTGAATAATTTTATATTATCTAAATTCATTTTTTTATTTTTATAAATTACTTTTGTATTTCAGTTTTATAAAATTCTAAGACATCTCATTTTTCAACAACAGTATTTCATTCAAATTTAATTCAACATTCCAATGGTCATTCTACCTCCTTTACTTCCTCTATTCAAATTTTTAATGATGAAACTTTACCAGTTCAAACTTTTTTATCTTTTCTTATAACTCTAACATCAACATCTTTCTCTATCTTTGTTCATTCTGGAACAACTAATCATAAAATCATGAATTTTTTATCTGAAAAGAATATTCAACCAACTTTTGCTTTTCATAATTCTATTTCAACTTCTTTTGGATCAAGCATTCATGTAACTATTTTTTCAACTTTTTCAGTTATATGATATATAACATCACTAGAAATATATTCTATTTTTGAATTTTCAAGAATTTGTTTTGCAGTAGAAACAACTCAAGTATTAAATCAAACAAGTAGAGCATCTGATCATTCACACATTAATACATCTCATTCAGTAATAGCTCATACTCAAGAATGAATTATTGCAACATTTGTTTCTGCTGTTGATAATTTAACTAATGCTGCTTTTAATGCTTCTAAGCTTCAATTAGTATCTGCTTTTAAAACAATTTTTAATTGTTTTAAGTTTCAAGCCTTAATTTTTGACATCAAAACATCTAATCATGACTTTTTATTTTTTTCTCTATTTTGTATAATAGTTTTATATTCTTCAGCTTTTTGTTTAGCTATTGAAGGAGAAGCTACAACTTGTAAATAATCTCATCAATTTACTACCTTATCTAATCATACTATTAAAACAGGATCTCAAGAAAAAGCTTTTATTATAGATTTATTTTCATAATCTTTCATAACTTTTACTCTTCAAAAAGAATCATTACACACAATTGAATCTCATTTATTTAAAGTTCAAGTATTTATTAATACAGTAGCAACTGGTCATAATCTAGTATCTAAGTGAGATTCTAATATAGTTGCAATTCATGCTCTATTATTATTTGCTTTTAATTCTTTCATTTCTGCAACCAATAAAATCATTTCTAATAATTCATCAATTCAAAAACCTGAATGTGCAGAAACTGGAATCATAGGAGTATCTCATCCCCAATCTTCTGGAGTTAATCAATGCTCAGCCAATTGTCATTTTACATGATCAGGATTAGCTCATTGCTTATCCATTTTATTTATTGCTACAATAACAGGAATATTAGCTTCTTTTGCATGATTTATTGATTCTATAGTTTGAGGTTTTACTCATTCATCAGCAGCAACAACTAAAATAGCTATATCAGTAGCTTTTGCTCATCTAGCTCTCATTACAGTAAAAGCCTCATGTCATGGAGTATCTAAAAATGTTATTTTTTGACCATCTTTCTCAACTTGATAAGCTCAAATACTTTGAGTTATTCAACCTGCTTCTCAATTTGTAACAGCTGATTGTCTTATATAATCCAAAAGAGAAGTTTTTCCATGATCAACATGTCACATTATACTAACAACTGGTGGTCTAGGAGTTAACTTTGATGAATCATCTTCTTTTAATAAATCATCTAAACTTAATTCCATTACATCTTTTACACTTAATCATCAAGAATTATCTTTTTCCAATTTTATATCAAAAGATTCAGCAACAATTGAGGCAGTATCAAAATCTATTTTTGAATTTATATTAACCATCATTCAGTTTTTCATAAATTCTACTATAAGTTGAGGTAATGAAACTCAAATTTTTTCAGAAAATTCTTTTAAAGTCAAAACATCAGAAATTGTTATAGTTTCTCATTTATGATCTACAAGATTTTGTTTTATATCTTCAACCTTTTTCTCTTCTTTTTGCTTTTTATTTATTTTATTTGATCTAACAAAACCTTTATCTTGTGTTTCTTCTTCATAAAAATTAAATCTTCCTCTATTTCTAGATTTTCAAGCAGGTTTTAACTTTGATTTTTTAGTATTTTTTTCATAGTTATCATTTGATCTTTGTTTTACTTTATTTGGTCATTTATATACCTTTTTTTCTTTATTTTCATCTCTATTTTTTATATTTAGTTCTTTTGAAAAAGATTTTTTTGAATCAGTATTACCTTTTTTATCATCATTTTTTTTATGATAAAATCTATTTTTATTTTCTGAATTTCTTTTACTATTAAAACTTGAAGATTTTTTTGAATCACTATTAGGTTTTTCTTTTATAACTTCAATTTTTTGTACTATTTTTTTCTTTTTTGAAAAAGTAGCTCTTTGAGTATCATTATTATTTTCTTTTGTTTTATTTTCTATTTTTTTATTATTTTCTTCAGTTTTTTTCTTTACTACTACTTTCTTTTTTATTACTTTTTTAGGTTTAGGTTTATTTTTTGATGTATCAGAAGAGTCTCAACTAGTATTACTAGATGAGTTTTTATTTAAACTACTATAATAGTCATCTACTATCTTTTTGTCTGCCATTAGTTTCTTTTAAATTAATTTTAAATTATTTTAGCATTTAATATAGTATTTTTTGCTTTTTTGTCAAAAGAATATAAAAACTTGTAAAAAATAAAAAACTAAATAATCTTTAAAAAGATTTTATATCTTAGCCCCTTTTTTAAAAATGGAAAAAGAAATAAATACATATGTAAATAAATTTTTTGATAAATTTCAATTCCCTATAGACAGTATAGAAGTTATAAAACAAAAAGAAGATATATATTTAATAAAAATAAAATCTCTAGAATCAAAATTATTAATTTGAACTCATTGAAAAAATCTAAGAGATATAGAATATATAATAAAAATACTTATATCTAAAAATATAAGTGAAAAAATAAAAATACATTTAGAAATAAATGATTATATATACAATAAGGATTTACAACTTTTTTCATATATTGATGAAAAAATAAAGCAAGTTAATGATACTTGAAAAGATTATAAGTTAGGCTTTTTAAGTGCATATGAAAGAAAAAAAGTTCATTCTTATATTGCAGATTTAAAAAACAAAAATATATTTACTAAAAGTATTTGAGAAGGAAATCAAAGAAGATTATATATCTGTAAAAAAAGTGATAATATAACTATAGATTTAGATTGAAATGATATATAAATTTTAATATATAAAACTAAAATATAAAATATGAAAAAGATATTATTATCTGTCTTTTTAATTATTTGTTTGTTTTCATTTTATAAAATAAATAATTATAACTATGAAACTATAAAAAAAATAAAAATAAATACAATAGATCATCCAGAAGGATTACCAAAAATAGAAATAGCTAAAATAACAAGTTTTTGATTTGAAAATTTAAAAGCAGATAAATATTGGTTAGAAACTATTCAATATGTATGAGAAAATGCAATTAAATCTACATATAAAGTTTATTTATATAAAATGCTTGATTTAATAACTGCATTAAATCCATATTTTAGCCATCCTTATAAGTTATGACTTTTATTGTTACCTGATTACAATGAAAGATATGAACATCTTGATTTAAAAACACAAGAATTACATAAAAAAGAATCAATAAAAATTTGATTAAAATGAATTAAAAATTTATGTGATATAAAAAAAGTGAATGCAATAATAAAAGAAAATAATTTAAAAAAAGTATGGACTTTAGATAAATATAAAAATCCATGTTTAGATTCTATGATTCCATATTATCTAGCATTTGATTATTATTTCTATCTTAATAATCCAATTGCATCAGCAAACTACTATAAAGTTGCATCAGCAAATACAGATGCATTAAAATGATCTAGGATACTAACTGCTATAATGCAATGAAAATGATGAGGTAGAGAAAAAGCTTTTTTTATGTTTATAAATATGGCAGAATCTACTTCTAAGAAAAATAGTATATGTAATAGCTTTAGTAAAAATTTAGAAAATTTAGGGATAGCAATTTTTTCTAACAAAATTAAATTAAACTGAAACATATTAAATAAAATTTCCCAATTAAGAAAAAAGTTTATATGAAAATACAATGAAATTGAAAATGCAAAAAAAGAATCTAATTGTAAAAATTATTTAAATAAAGCTACAAGAGAATTAAATTTAGAATATATTCAAAAAGCTAATAATAAATATAAAAAAGATCATAATTGAATTTCAGCAGAAACAACTCAAGAACTATATAAAAAATGATATATTAACTATATTCCAGTTGATTATCAACAAGCAAAAGATTACTGAATAATTTATGAATATAATCCAAAAACTTGAAATTTTGATTATAAAATGTCTAGTAAATAAACTTTTTAACCTTTTAAAATTCTTTGCTATTTTAAACAAGCAAAAAAGTAAAAATTTTTGACTTTCAAAACAAAATAATTAAATTAAAAATGTTTAGATAATAATGAATTTTAATAATGACTATTTTACTAAACATTTTTTAAAACTATCCAAAGGCCATTTTCATGGACCTTTTTTATTTTGTAAAAAATAATTATGAAAAAAATATTTTTGATTTTGATATTATTTCAAAACATCACCAACAGGAGCTACATTATGAAATTATCAAAATTATAGTAGTTATTATTTATATTATTGAATAAAAATAGAAGATTCATATATAAAAAATACTAATCAATTATGAGATGATATAAAAATATGAGTTAGAAGTTGTACTTATAGTGATATATATTGAACAACTTGTCATACAAGTAATTATAGCTATTCATTTAATCAAATCTTAATAAAAAATACAAAACTTGATTTAGAATTTAATTCAAATCAAAATTTTAATTTACCATTTTTAATAAAAGATTCTCAAATAAATATAAAAAATACTTGAACTTGAGAAATAGATGTAAAATTTGTAGAAAGATGAAATCCTTGGAATCCATATGCAATATGAAATTCAGTATTGGTCTCAAATGAAATAAATGCATGATGAACAAATCTTGAAATAGAAAACAATAATCATTTATGACTTGTAAATAATAAAATAACTAATTTTAATAATTTAAAATTATGAAATGCAGTTTACTTTAATAATTATTTTGAAAATAATGATTCAATTGATATTAGTTGAGTAAAAGCAATTATCAATAGCCTATTTAAAAGTAACTTTATAGATACATATGATACTAAAAATTTAAGAAGAAATTATACAATAAATAATGTAGAAAATAAAGGATTATGATGGTTCTATAAAATATATAGTGATTTAAAATATTTTAATTTAGATTTTTCAAGTTTTTGAATCTATGAAGAAGTAACTTGAAACAAATTAAATGATATAGAAAATTGAATATATGTACAATATAAAGATTGAAGAATAAGTGTTTCAAAATAATAAAAATTAATTAATAATTATGAAAAAGAAAACAATAATAACATTATTAGTGTTAATAATACTATCAATAGCCTGATATACATACTATCAATATGACAAAGAAAATCTAAAAATAGATTACTATAATTTTAAACAATTATGGAAAGCTAAAGAAGTGGTGGAAAACTTAGATTGAGAACAAAAATATTATCCTGCAGATAATTTAGATAGTTTTAATTATCAATTTGATACAAATATAGAACCTTTAGATAAAAGATATTGTTATGATGTGTATTATAGTTATTTTATAGAAAAAAAAGATTATACTTTTACATTCTGATTTAAACTACATTCAAAATTATTTAAATTATTTAATTGATGAGAATATTATAAATATCCAAATTGAGTACATAAATCAAAACCATCAGAACAATGCAAAAAAGAAATGGAAATATCATCGAAATTATGATGATATACATGAATACCATCTTGTGCATGATTAAATTATTATTATTACAGATATATGGAAATAGTAAATAATCCATGTAAAAAACAATAAAATTAATTAATAATTATGAAAAAACTATTTTTTATACTTTTATTATTTTTTCCATTTTTAGTATTTTGAAATATAGAATACTGTGATAATGGAAAAAATATTTCCTGAGAATTCTGTAGCTCAGGTACTATAATTACAGACATAAAAAAAATAGATAATTTTAGTTGAAATTACCTAAATATTTCTAATTGATATTGGTGAACTAAATTAAATAATAACTTAATATCAGATTATAATTCAGATTTTCAAGTATGATATATTTGAAATAATTTTAATAATTCTTTTGATTCTAATAATAATTCAAATTTTCAAATATGATTTTTATGAACTAATTTTAGGCAAATAGAATTTTGAAAGATAAATATAACTCAAGAAATAATTGAACCTCATCAAAAATTAGATGAACTAAATATATGAGAAACAATCTGAAAACAACAAATGTGAAGTTGAATTATCTTTTCATATAATTTTAATAAATGGAAAATATTTAATAATGTATTTGATATTCCAGATAAAAGAAGAATTAAAAAATAATTTAAAAGAATGTAAAAGTAAGTTTAAAAATAAAGATTAGTTAACAAACTAATCTTTTATATTTGAAAAAAATAACTTTTTACATATAATCTGCCTGTTTTTAAGGAATATCCTTAAAATATATTATTTTAATATATATAATATTTTTATGAAAGTTACAAAGAAAAATTTAGAAAACTCTATTGTTGAGCTTATTGTAGAAGCAGATACAAAAGAAGTTGCAAAATATAGAAAAAAAGTATTAGCTTACTTAGAAAAAAATGCTGAAATAAAATGATTCAGAAAATGAGCAAAAATCCCTGAACAAATACTAGTAAAAAATTATTGAGAAGATTATATAAATCAAATGACTGTAGACTTTGCTATTGATGATTTATATAAAAAAGCATTAACAAAAGAAAAAATAGTTCCTGTTGCTCAAGGTGAAATAAAAGAAATAATTTCTCAATCACCATTAAAAATAAAAATGCATGTTGAAGTATTACCTACTGTTGAAATAGACCCAAAATATAAAGATATAAAACTAACTAGAAAAAAAGCAACAGTTAGTGCAGAAGAAGTTAAAAATGCATTAGCTGAAATTGAACAAAAATTTACAAAATTTGAAGAAGTTTCTGATAAAAGATCAAAAGCAGCAATGTGAGATAAAGTAACTATTGACACTCAAGGTTATGATTTGGATTGAAAAGAGTTAGATTCAACTAAAATGCAAGACTACCCAATAGTTTTATGATCAAATGTATTAGTCCCATGATTTGAAGAAAAAATTGTTTGAGCAAAATTAGGTGATGAATTAAATCTTGACATTGATTTTCCAAAAGATTATCATAATAAAGATTTTGCTGGTAAAAAAACAAAATTTAAAGTTGTTATAAAAAAATTAGAAAAAGCTAAAAAACCTGAATTTACAGAAGAATTTATAGAACAATTAAGAGGTAAAAAACTTGACTTAGCAGGTTTTAAAAAATTAATAAAACAAGAATTACTAGATGTAAAAGAATCAAATAAAAGATTGGAAGAAGAACTACAATTAATAAAAGAATTATTAAAAGTTTCAAAATTTGAAATCTGAAACAATTTATTAAAAAACCAAATTGAAAAGATTTTTAATGAAGTAAAAGAAAATATGTGAAAACAAGGTATAAAAATGAAAGATTACCTTGAAAGCTTAAAATTAACTGAAGAAGAATATAAAGAAAAACATCTTAAAGAAGATGCTAAATTAAGAGTAAGTTGAGAATTAATTTTAAATAAATTAATGGAGTTTGAACCTGTAAAAGTTACAAAAGCTGAACTTAAAAAAGAAATAGAAAAAATTAAAGCTTGATTTCAAAATTCTGAAGTATTAAAAAGACTAGAAGAATTATATGTAGAATGAAATAGATATTATGAAGAACTTAAAACAAGATTATCATATAAAAAATTAATTGATTCTTTCTTTAAAGAAGAAAAATAATAAAAAATCCTAAATTTAATAATTTAGGATTTTTTATTACTACATTTTTTTATTTTATCTTCTACTTCTTTAGATAATGAAACTAAATTATTTTCTACCTCTTGATAATATTTTTCAAATAATGTTGTTGTAGGCCTTATTATAAGATAAATAAATATTCAAAATAATGGAGTAAATAATAATAAAATTAATATTGAAAAAATTTGATAATAAATATTTTCAGTTCTATTACTTATATCTTTATATACCCATACTATTGAAAATATCCAAATAATAAAAAAATATATAGCAATAAATTTTATAATATTTTCTATTGTTAATTCTGTCATTAAATAAGAATAAAGTATATTATTTGAATTCATATTTTTTTAAGTTAAATTATTATTTTTCCAGTCTTCTATTTTTTTATGGTTCCCTGATAATAAAATATCTGGTACATCTAATCACATAAAGCTACTAGGTCTAGTATAAACAGGATATTCTTTTTTTCTTTCAAATTTTTTAGAGAAACTATCTTCTTCTAAGCTATCCTTATTTCATAATACTCAAGGAATATGTCTTAATATAGAATCTAAAAATACTTGAGATGCTAGTTCTCAACTAGTCAATACATATTCTCAAATACTAATTTGATAATCAACATATAAATCAATTATTCTTTGATCAATTCACTCATAATGACCACAAATTATAATAAAATCTTTATCTTTAAATTTATCATAAAAAAACTCTACCCTTTTTTGATTTAATAATTCTCAACTTGGTGACATATAAATAACATCAATTTTTTTTCAAATCTTACTAAAAATATACTCAATTGCTTTTGATAAAGGTTCTGCTGATATAACTTGTCAATGCATGCCATAAGCTTTATCATCTGCTCTCTTTGTATTATTATCTGAAAAATCATTTAATTTATATAATTCATATCAAAATAAATTATTATCTTTTGCTCTTGATATTATAGATGTTGAAAAAAAGGAATCAAAACTTTCAGGAAAAATTGTTATAATATGTATTTTCATAACTTAATTATTTATTTAATTTAGATTTTATTATTTGTAAAACTTCTTTTTTTACATCTTCTGGTGATTGAGTAGCATCAAGCATAAAATCACAATATAATCTAGCTTCCTTTTCTTCTGTTAATGCACTTGAAATTCTTCTTTCTAATTCATCTTTAGATATATTATCTCATCTTTTTTCTATCCTAGATTTTAAAAGTTCAACTGGTATATTTAAAAATATAGTAGTATAATCTTTATTCAATTCTGTTTTTTCTTTTTTTAATCTTTTTAATCAATGAATATCTAATTCTTTTATAACAATTTTTCACTTTTTTATTCAATTATCAATTACATCTTCATATTTTGTTCAATAGTACTCTATGCCATGAACAATTGCATACTCTAAAAATTCATGATTTTCAATAGATTTTTTAAATTCTTCAACAGAAATAAAATGAGCATCTACACCATTTTTTTCTGTATTTCTTATTTCCCTTGTCTTATAACTTAAAGGTATATAAAAATCAAAATCACTATCTTTTAATCATTTAAGTAAAGTTCCCTTTCAAGCTCAAGATATTCACATAATAAAAAAAATATGCCCCATAATAATTTACTTAATTTTTAAAAATATTTGCTATATTTTATTTAAATACAAAAAAAGTCCAATTTAAATAAATTGGACTTTTTTTAAACTTTATTGTGCTATTTTTGATTGATTTAAATATTCTGTAATAAATTGAGAAACTAAAGGTGCAGGTTTTCTAAATAAAGCTGAACCAAAACTTACAACTGTTCATACACTTAAATTTCATGCATTTTCAGTAATTTTTACTCTATTATCAACTAAATCATCAATATTTCAATAAAGAGAACCATTTATAACTAATGTATCTGTTGATTGTGCAGATGAAATTTTTCATCAGTTAGCTCATTTTTTTATTGTAATATATGTACCATCTATTCTTGTTACTCAAGAATCAATTATTATATCTCAACCTTTTACAACAAATGCAATATTATCATTATAAATAATATTTTTATTTATATATAAATTTCAATTTTCTACAATAAAAGTAACAGGTCAATTAAATGAATCTAAAGCATTAGTAGTATCTATTTTTAAATTTTTATTTTTAAAAAGAAAAACATTTTTCATTCAATTATAAGATTGTCAATCTGTTATTCATACTATATCTGAAGTTGTAGTAGCTGAATCATTTACCACTCAAGTTAAACTATTTGAATATTTAGTTCCTTGATTTTTAGTATTATCTACTACTTGAGAATCTGTAGTATTTTTAGAATAACTAGTTAAATTTGAAACAGAAGTTCAAACAAAATTTTTATTATTATCTTTATTTGTTAATGCAACATTATTAATATCAGAAACTTTAGATGTATTTTTTACAAAACTTGTTCCTCAACCTACTGTAACAATAGAAGGTTTTGCTACTCTAACTTTTACTGGAGTTGCAAAATATGCCCAGTCAAATATTGTTCAAGCATGATTTTGATATGTTATTTTTAATAGATTATCTCAATAATCTCATGTAGTTACTCTTTTTCATTTATAGTCATTATATGCTCAAGGAAAAGTTATTTTTTGACCTGGATATAATATTGCTGGTAAAGCTTTACAATTTGGTTGAATAGCAGGTGTAGTTAAAGTATCTCAACTAATTTGAACTACACATAATCATTTTAAACTCAAATCATAATCTGAATCATTATATACATATGGAGCATTTAACTTTGAAGATAAACTTTGTCATCTATAAATTATAATATTAGCTTGTTCTCAAAATATAAGATTTCAATGATTTGGTATAGTTATTACTCAAGGTGTTGTTCAAGGAATTGTTGTAACTGGATTTTTCAATGTACAATTTGTATTACAAATACTAGGGAAAACTCAACTAGAGTCTTTTTCACATTCTTCATTTCATTCTAAAACTCCATTTCAACAAGTCTGTCAATTTGTATTTTGACATTGATTTCTTGTAGTCCATCCAGAATAACTATCTTTTGGATTAGGAATCCAATTTAATGGTAATCAAGACACATAACATCTAGGTTCTGATGTTTTTGGATTAATAGAATAATCACAAGTAGCTGTTCATATTCTTTGAGAAGTTCAATTACTTATTGCTCAAACATATTTATTAGTTCAGTTACCACAATCTATTTTAAATGTTTTAGTTCTATTATTTCAATAACAAGTAACTGTATTTCAACTAGTAGATATATCATAACACATAGAAGCAATTCAACCTCCTCAACCTCATTCTCATTCATTTTGACAAGTTGAACTACATCAATCTCAATTTGTAGTATTTCAATCATCACATTGTTCTCAACTTTCTACTACTCCATTTCAACATATTGGTGTTGGTGTTTCATTTTGACAAGTTGAACTACATCAATCTCAATTTGTAGTATTTCAATCATCACATTGTTCTCAACTTTCTACTACTCCATTTCAACATATTGGTGTTGGTGTAGAATTAGTTACATTTATATCCTTTGTACAAGAAGAACTTGTTATATTTCAATTTACATAACATGTTGCTATATAATTACCTGTATCAGTAAAAGTATAATTAGCTGAATTTCAATTTAATGTTGTTATTAAATTTCAATTTTTAGTAATATCTATTTTATAACTAGAAGTATTAGTTCAAACACAATAAAATGCAGAAGTTAAAGGTAGAGAACCAGTAGTAGGATTTACTCATAAACTATCACAAGTAGGTGCTTGTGGGGTATTTATAGGTTTACATGATAAATCACATCAACCTACTCACCATCATTGTTTAGTTGTATCATTTGGATCACATTGCTCACCATCTGAAGAATCTAAAACTCAATCTCAACACCAAGTTACTTCATAATATTTACATTCTGTATGATATTTTGGATGATCCATATCCCAAGATCATCATTTCTTTTCATAATATTTTGCTTTATATTGAATAACAAAATTATTATTTGACCTAGTAGTTGGAATATAATTAATAGGATAACTACTACTTGCCTCTATAACCTTACCTGATTCTCAATGATTTAAAATATATCATTTATTTATAAACCAATTAGTCCAATTAAAAGAGGGAAAAGAACTAGATCAATTATAATCATATTGTTCTGTATAATTTACATCAACTTTATTTATTCATATAGAATTTCATGAAGTATTTGAAAAACTATCATAAAACTTATATTGATATCAATATCTTAGTTTTCAATAAAATGATTGATCACATTGATATCAATAAGTATCTGTAATTCAAAATAATGTGATGATAAATATTAAAATTAATTTTTTCATTTTTAAAATGATTATTTAGTAAATCATGAGCTAACAGAAGTACTTCATGTTTCTCAAAGTGTTCAAAGTCATTTTTCTTCAACTTTTTGTGTATTATTTATAATATTTTTTTCTTTTATATCTTTTTTTTCTAGTTTAAAAGCTTGATTATTTCAACAAGAAGATAAAAATAATAATATTATTGATAATATAGTTATTTTTTTAAACATATTTTTTATATTATTAATTTAAAGTTTATCAACCAAAACCTCAAGATGCTCAAGTAGTAGTTGATGATCATCAAGTTGGAACTCAAGGTGTAGTTGGAGTTCATCAATTTCATCAAGTTACTTCTTCTCATGGTCTTGATGTTACACCTCATCAATTAGAAGATCAAGAATCACTATTATTTAATCAAGTTTTCATTCATACAACAATTGGCACACTACTAGAATAATCAATTGTAGTTGGCATATTATTAACAACTGTAACTATATTTGTACACTTATCTTTAAAATAAACATCTTGTCCATTTACAGTTATTTTAAATAATTCTCAATTTCAAATATTTCATTGAAATTTTTGTAATCTATCTCTTCAAGTATTACTTAAAATATATACTTTTTCATTTTTATCTACTTTTTTAGCATTATTCATAAATGCATTTGTAAATTCTTCTATAGTTACATTTATACCATAATGTTGTCTTACTCACCTAATAACTCAAGCTAAAATTGAAGTTTCTCAATTTATAGTTTCTTTATTCATTTTAGTTAACATTTTCTCCATATACTTAGAATCAGAAACTTTATTTATATCAACTCCAAAACCATAACTTTGTTTAGAATATAATTTTTCATTAATTTGCTTAAGTTTTCTTGGTTTATATCTTTTATTTATTTCTTCATCAATTTGTCTTTCTTCAGCTCTTGCTTGTTTTATATTAAATTTTTCTCATTGTATTTGTGCTCTTTTGGCATCTAAATTTGTATATCTACTAGATACTTCTCCTAATCTAGCTAATCATTGTTCTGCTTTATTTAATTCTTTTTTTCTTCTTTTTAACCAATATTGTGCATCACTATAATTATCTTCTACTTCTTGTTTTTCTGATGATAAAATAAATAATGGATCTGATTTTTTTTCTTTATATTTCTTTTTTTCATATTTATAATCACTTAAAGCTTCTTGATAATCCTTTCTAGCTTTTATAACAGCCTTATGAGATATTTTATAAATTTCTGTAACAGCAGCTTTAGCATCTTTAGTAGTTCAAGTTTTTTCAAATTGTTTAATTAACTCTTCAACCTTTTCATAACCATCTGGTAAAAATATACCAAAAGTATCTTGAAACCAATTTGGTTGATAAACTTCTTTCATAAATCTTTTCAGATTTGCTGTATCCATATTTGGATTATTTAAAACATCTAGTATAGCATTTAATCAAGATATTGTAGTTTCTTTTGAAACATACATTTCTTTCATTTCTTTTTTCATATCAACCTTTCATTTTCATAATGCCTTTAATATCTTTGAAATTTCTGGTCATTTTTTTAAATTTTCACCATAATTAACAGCAAATAATTCTATAGCAAGACATGTACCTCATGATAATATAAATGAAGCAGCAGCAATAACTGCTATTCTAACTAAACCTTCTTTAAATCTAGGACTATTTTCAGGTAAATTTAAAACTTTAGATAATTTCTTTTTATCAATTTTAGAATAATCTGGATTTAATTCATTTTCCAATTTTGATAAATCTGATTCTGATAAAGTATCTACAATACCAAAAAGTCAATTATCTCTACTTATAATATTTTCTTTATCTCAATATATCTTATTAAAAGCAGTAATATATTTATCTGTATCATTTAAATAATTTACAACATCATTTGCTTCTTTTCCATATTGATGATTTTTTTCAGTGGTAGTTAATTTAGAATTCATATCTCTTAAAATATACTTCATAGTTTTTCAATTTAAATCCATCCTACCATCTGGTTTTCTAAATCATAAAACTTTTCTTTGAAAATCTTTTAAAGCTCTAAATGTACCAGGTCAAAAAGTTCATTCAACTCAATTTGTATCAAAACCATTATTAGTTAAATATTTTTGTAAAGCTTTTACATCATCTCATTTCATTCTTGGTTTTTTAAAACTAAGAGTTTGATAAAATGGATTTTTTTGCTTTATTTCTTTTTTTGATGATACCAATTCTGATTTAGTTTTTTTAGTGGTAGATTCAATTTGATTATTCCAATCAGAAATAAGCTTATCAATTTCCTTACTAACTTTTAAAGTAGATTTTACTCAATCTTCTTCTATAAGTCTTTTTAATGCATTTTTAAATTCTTCAGGATTTTTCTTTTCATACTTATTTTTTAAGCTATTCCATTCTTTTGCTGAAATAAAATCAGAATTTGCTTCTTTTAAAGCTTCATAAGCTCCTGAACCTGATTCTACTCATGAAAAGCTATTAAATAAAAATAATGTAAATATACTTTTATAATATTTTAAAATGTTAGACATAATACTTTATTTATATTACTAAATTAAATTTCTCCCTTTTTTACTAACATTTATATAATAACATATTTAAAATCAAAAAATCAAAAAAAACTCTTGACAATAAAAAAAAATAAGCCAATAGACTTATTTTTTTATTTTAATATTTATAATTAACTTTTTTTATGAGTAAATTTTACAACTCCAAAGGCTAAAATCATTGCAAGAATTAATAATAAAATTTCTTGTGGTCATGTTTGAGGTAATTTTTTTGGTTTTTCTACAGTTGGAACTACAGTATCTTTTTGAGTTCCTGATGTAAATAAAACACATTCATTATGTTTAATTGTTTTTACTTGTATATTATCTTCTCACTCAATATTATGAACAGCTATAGAATAAACTAATAATCAAACTGGATCTCATTTTTTTGCATTTGTTGATTCTAAATTATATGCATATCATTCACTTGATTCTAACCAAGAAACTGATTTTTTTGCAGGTAATATATAACCAGCATCTTCATCTGAATAATATTTATCTAATTCTGAAGTATATTTCCAAAAATTTTCTGAATCAGGGATTTGTTTCCAAGTAGTTTCATTTATAGATTTCATACTAGGCATATTTTGTTCTGCCTTATATAAAATTTGTTTATTATCATTGTTATTAACCCATTTATCATTTAAAAATCAAATATTTGAACCAACAGTTTGTTCTCATCAATTAAAACATTGATTACAAGAATATTGTTCAAATAAAGGATCAGATGAACAAGAAACCTCTTGATAAGCTGCATTAGTAGTAATAACTGAAAATAATGCAATAATTCATAGACCTACAATTTTTTTATTAAACATAATTAATTACTTAAAATATTAAATTACTCCCATATAATACTAAGCTATAGCCAAAAAGTCAAAGTTTTTAACAAAAAAGCCTAGTTTTTAACTAGACTTTTTTAATTTATTATTAACAACTAATTGTTGAATTATCATAAAAGATGTTGTTATTCCCCAATATAATCATAATCAAGCAGGAAATTGATAAGTAAATATTCATACCATAACAGGCATACCAAATAACATAACTTTATTCATCATTTCAGGATCTGGCATCATAGAATTATAATCTTTTGATCATTTTTTCTTCTCTAAAACTACTCATTTAGTATTTGATTTATTATTTGCCATAGATAATTTAACTTGAAAAAATTGTAATATAGCAACTATTAATCATAATATAACTCAAGTTGTTCATCATTTACCTAATAAATCAATATTATAAAATACATAATTTATACTATGAAAATCAAAATCTT
Source organism: Candidatus Altimarinota bacterium (assembly GCA_027019405.1). GTDB lineage: Bacteria > Patescibacteriota > Gracilibacteria > BD1-5 > UBA6164 > JALUWO01. The sequence goes on from JALUWO010000386.1 coordinate 138,787, forward strand.
TTAAAAAGCTATATAAATAATAATGATTTGATGTATCTTTTATATATAAAATAACATTATATATAACCAATAATATAGGCATTTGTATTAACATAAACCCACAAGATCACATTGGATTTACTTTTTCATTTTTATATAATTCCATTGTTTTCATTCAAAGCATTTGATGATTTCATTTGTGCTTTTCTTGAATTTCTTTTATTTTAGGTTGAAGAGCTTGAAGTTTTTTCTGACTAACCATCATTTTATGTTGAGGCCAAAGCAATAATAATCTAAGTAATATAGTTATAGATATTATTGCCCATCATAAACTTCAAGAAAATAAGTTAATTAATGTAATTATTAAATTATAAGCTGGAGCATAAAATAAATAAACAAAAATTTTTGTTATAGTTCCTTTGTTTTCTATATTAAATGATTCAGGATATTGTTTTCAATCTATATTTAAAGTAATTAAATAATTACCTGTTTTCATAAATTTTTGATATTCATCAGAAAAATCAATAACTCTAAGTTTATTTGGTTTTAAGACAATATCTTTACAAAAATCTTTATCAAAATCTTTTTTTACTCATAAATAACTTAAACTTATATTTTTACAAGTATTTATTTTTAATGTTTTTGAAGTATTATTTGTAACATCAAGTTTTACTCAAGCTGGAATAGTATAAGAATTTTTAACTAATTTAACTATTAAATCTTCTTTTACTGTATTATCTTTTTTTTCTCAGTTAAAAAAATTAACCAATAAAAAAACAAGTAAAAAAATCATTATAAAATCTAGGATCTTTTTCATTTATTTTTTATTAAAAAATTTAAATCTTTATCAAAAGAATTTATACTCTTTTGTTGTTTTTTATCAAGTTTTATTTCTTTTTTTACAACAAATACAAAATCATAATATATTCAATTGTTATCAAATTCTTGATTTACTAAATTCTTAGTAAAAATAAAATCATAAAATCTTCTTCTAAAAAAATTTCTTTCTACTCAAGAATTTACAGATTTTGAACCAATAACAACAGCAAATCTATTATATTTTAATTTATTTTTATATTTATTTAATACAATTCAATAAGAAAAAAAAGGTTTTCTTTTCTTTAAAACCTTTTTAACTTCCTTTTCCTTTAATCTAAAAATCTTTTTTATCATAATCAAAATTAAAAAGAGTAAATTTCATACTCTAATTAAATACTATTTTTTTCTTTTAATATAGTTACCTTTACCATCAAAAGGAGTTTTTCTAGCAGTACCTCCTGCAATTATATGCATTTTAGCTTTACCATTGATTTCTTGAAATCTTTTTGGATAAGAAACTGTTAGTTGATGTCTTCCTTTTCTTCTTCTATTTTTTAATACATTTTTACCAGCTGAAGTTGAACTTCTTTTTAAGAACCCATGTACTCTTAATCTTTTTCTTTTCTTTAATTTACCTAACATTTGATATTAATTTATATATTAATTTAATTTTTGCTTGTGTATCTTATAAAAAAAACAAAATAAGTCAAAATTTTTTATAAGTTTTTTTCTATATTTATATTTTAAATCTCTCATCTTCCTGCAGCTTCCAATTTTGCTTGTTGATCAGCAACAGCTAAAGCATCAATAATTGGTTTTAATTTTCAAGCCATAATACCTGGTAAACCTGAAAAATTTTGACCTATTCTATGATCAGTTACTCTGTCTTGAGGAAAATTATAAGTTCTTATTTTTTCAGATCTATCTCATGAACCTACTTGAGCAAGTCTTGCTTCTCATAATTCTTTTTGTCTTTTTTCTTCTTCATAAGCATAAATTCTAGATCTCAATATTTGCCATGCTTTTTCTCTATTTTTATGTTGACTTCTTCAATCCTGACAAAAAACCATTATACCTGTTGGATTATGTATCAATTGAACAGCAGAATCTGTTTTATTAACATGTTGTCATCAAGCTCAAGATGCTCTACAAAAATTCATTTCAACATCAGATTCATTTATTTCTATATCTAAATCATCAACTTCAGGCATTATTGCAACAGTTATTGCTGAAGTATGAACTCTTCATTTACTTTCTGTTTCAGGAATTCTTTGAACTCTATGAACTCAAGATTCATATTTAAACCTAGAATATGCTCATTCTCATTTTACTTCAAAAATCATTTCTTTAACTCATCATCCTTCAGTTAATGTTTGTTCAGTTATTTCTGTTTTAAATCCTTCCTCTCCAGCAAAAGTTATATAAGCTCTTGCAAGTTCTCAAGCAAATAAAGCTGCTTCATCTCATCCTGTTCAAGCCCTTATTTCAACAATAATATTTTTCTCATCATTTGGATCTTTTGGTAATAAAGCCAAAGTAAGTTTTTCTTCAAAATCAGGAATCTTTATTTCTAATTCTTTTATTTCTTCTTTCAACATTTCTCTCATTTCTTCATCTTTTTCTTCATCAAGCATTTGTTTATTTTCAATCAATGCTTCATTTAATTTTTTATATTCTTTATATAAATCTACTGCCTCAGAAATTTGTTTTTTTCTTGAACTAACTTCTCTTACTTTTTTTTGATCTTTAAAAATATCAGGATCAGATAATTTCTTTTCTAAATTATCATATTCATCAACCAATGTATCTAAATTAAACTTCATTTTTTTATAATTAAAAATATTTTCTAAAAATTTTATAAAAGATTATAGTAAAAAAGATAAATTTTACAAGATAAATAAAACAGAAGTTATTAAAAACTTCTGTTTTATAAATTATATCTCAATTTATCAAGTGGAATATCTTTTCAAGCAATTTCAACAATTGGAGAAAACTCAGCTTCATCTTCACTTCATTCAAAAAAGAAGCTATTATCTATATTTTGTCATTTTGTTATTTTTTCAAGTTCAGGTTCAATAAGTCTAATTACTCACATTTTATCTAATACATCATATACCCTCATAACTGCTTCTTTATTTGTAAAATCAGTCATTCTAATAATTTGTTCTAATCTTTCTCAACTAGCTTTAAATTTCATATCTCATAAGTATTCTACTTCTATTCTTCTTGGATCAGTATTTTCTTTCAAATCATAAACAATTAAATCTCAAGAATTTTCTATTTCAGGTAAATCATCTTCTATTTTAGTAGTATAAGTATCAATTAAATAATCAATTAATTCATCAATTCATTCTCTTGTAGCTGAAGAAATTAAAAATACTTTTTTTGAAGGATATTTTACTTTAAACTCATCTAAAATAAATTTTTTCATTTCACTATCAAGTAAATCAGCTTTTGAAAAAACAATAATTTCTTCTTTATTTTTTAATAAATCTGAAAAAACTTCAAGTTCATGTCTTATATCAATATAATCTTGAAATATTTTATCAAGTCTAGATAAATCAAGTAAATGCAATAAAACTCAAGTTCTTTCTATATGTTTTAAAAATTCTATTCATAATCCTTTTCCTTCACTTGCTCAAGGAATTAAACCTGGAACATCTTCTAGAACTAATGATTTTCATTTATGATCCAAAACTCATAAATTTGGAGTCAAAGTAGTAAAAGGATAATCTCATACTTTTGGTTTTACATTTGTTACATTTCAAATAAAAGTTGATTTACCAGCACTAGGAACTCATATAATTCATATATCAGCAACAAGTTTTAATTCAAGTTTTAAATCCCTTTCTTCACATACATCTCAAAGTTCTGCAAATGCAGGAGCTTGTCTTGTAGAAGAACAAAAATGAGCATTTCAAAAACCTCATTTTCATCATTTAGCTATTAAAAGCTTTTGATTATTTTTACTTAAATCTGCTATTATTTCTCAACTATTAGCATCTTTTATAATTGTTCAAACTGGAACTTTTAAAATTAAATCAGGAGCATTTGCTCATGCACAAGTATTTGTTCAACCTTTTTCTCAGCTTTCAGCTTTCAATACTTTTTTATGTCTATATTCTGACAAAGTATTTAAATTTGTTGTAGTTTGTAAAAATACATCTCATCATTTTCCACCATTTCATCCCCAAGGTCATCATTTTGGAATATATTTTTCTCTTCTCCATGATATTAAACCATCTCATCATTTTCATGAAATAACTTTTATTTCAACTTCATCTATAAACATTTTTCTAATTTATTTAAATAATTTTTTATTTATTTTATATATTTTTATTTTTTTGTAAAAAAATAGTTCTTAGTTTAAATATAATACTAAGAACTAATTTTATTTTTTTATGGTGTCAGTGGGTGGATTTGAACCACCGACCACAGGGATATGAATCCTGGGCTCTACCCCTGAGCTACACTGACAAGTAGAGTTTTTATTAAAAAATGCAGTAGTACAAAGAAAGATCTAAATACCCTGCACATCATTTTTATTTGGTTGCGGAGATTGGAATTGAACCAATGATCTTCGGGTTATGAGCCCGACGAGATACCACTTCTCCACTCCGCGATAGAAAAAAATGGTACGGCTACGGAGAATCGAACTCCGGTTGCGTGGATGAAAACCACGAGTCCTAACCACTAGACGATAGCCGCACATATTTTCAACTTACATTACTTTGTAAGCTCAGGCATTATATTTATTATTTTAAATAGTCAAATTTTTTTTTACTTTTTTATAAAAACTTTTTTTAAAACTTGATAAGTTAAATAAAATTAATAGAATTTAATAGCTTATATTATATAAAATATTTTATGTATAATTATACAAGACAGGAGGCTGCTGATAAATTAAATATATCTACAAGAAGTATTGATAGATATATAAAAGCATGAAAAATTAGAGCAAAAAAAATATGAAAAATAGTTTATGTTAATGAAAGTGATATAAATATATTATCATGAGAAACTCCAAATAAACAAAAAATTATTATAAAACAAGAACAAATCAACTCACAACAAACAACTGAAAATACAGTTAATAATGAAGAAAAAGCAGTAATTAAAAAAAATGATTATGATAAAATTGCTGCTAGCTTTGAAAAAGTATTTTCTTGATTAAGAAATGAAATACAAAAAAAAGATGATACAATTCAAAATCTTTCAGTTAAATTATGAAGAATGGAAGAAATAGTAAAAAATTCTGTTAATTTAATTGATTATAAAAAATCTCAATTTTTACTTGAAGAATCAAAAAATTATCTAAATAAAGAAGTTGAAAGCCTAAAAGAAGAAAAAGAAAAAATTGATAAAGAATTAAAATATGAAAAAACAACAAATAAATTATTAATATTTTTTTTAATAATATTATTAATAGTTGCATGATTAATCTGGTTTTATAAAATATAGTAACTAATTTTTAGTTAATTTTCTTATGTTCCTATAGTTCAATGGATAGAATAAACCCCTCCTAAGGGTTAGATGCTGGTTCAATTCCAGCTGGGAATACCATTTATTTTAATAAAAAATATAAAAAACATGAAACAAGAAAAACAAAATAGTAATTTAATGTATATTATAGTAATAATATTGTTAATATTAATCTGAGTATGTGGATATTTCTTATGAAAAAATAGTAACAATACTACAAATAATACTCAAACTAATACAAATAATACAAAAAAAATAGAATCTGTATTAGTTTATGATGATGCTAGATGTACTGATTGTAATACAAATGCAATAATTGATAAACTAAAAGAAATACCTGAATTAACAAATGCAAAATTTATTATAAAAGATTATAAAAAAGATTCTGAAGTAAAAACTTTTTTAGATAAAAATAAAATACCATCTTTACCTTTATTTATATTTAATACAAATAATATTGATCCAAAATTAAATCAATATTTAAATAAAATACCTGATAGTAATAAATATTTCTTATTATGATGAAGTTTTGATCCAATAGCATATGATAAACTAGAAAAAAGAAAAGAAATTCCTAAAAAACTAGATGTATATACAATGTGATTTTGTCCATTTTGAGAAATTGCTTTAAAAGCTTTACCTCAAATAAAAGATACATTTAAAAATGATGATATAAAATTAAATATACATTATATTGCTAGTAAAACTTGAACTTGAAATACTGCAGAAAATTTTCAATCTCTTCATTGAGTATCTGAAGCTCAAGAAGATATAAGACAATTATGTATAAAGAAAAATTATTGAATTAATAAACTTATAAATTATTTAGTTGAAAGATATAAAAATGCAGATAACTATGGTAGAATTACTGATAAACCAGAAAGTGCCATGAAAACTGTAGGTATTGATACAAATAAAATAGAAAAATGTATAAACTCATGAGAATGAGCAAAACTTCTAGAAGAAGATATAAAATCAGCTCAAGAATTATGAATAAATGCAAGCCCTACTTGGTTAGCAAATAATAAATTTAAATTTGGTGGAATAAAAGCACAAAATATTCAATCTCAATTTTGTTCTCATAATCCAGACTTAAAATGATGTAAAACAAAAATAAAAGAAGCAACAACTAATGTATGAGCAACTCCTGCTTGTTGAAAATAATAAAAAAATCACAATTATGTGATTTTTTTTATTTTAATAATTTTTTTACAAAATTTTCATTTTTTCTCCAATTTTTATTCACTTTAACTCTTAATGCTAAAAAAACTTTTTTTCAAAAAATATCTTCTAATTCAATTCTAGCTTCTTTTCAAATTTTTGTAATTAAAGAACCATTTTTTCATATAATAATGTATTTCTGACTATCAGTATCTGTATAAATATAGGCAACTATTTTTAATAAATCTTTTCAATCTTTTTGTTTTTCTAAATCCTGAATTTCCTCAACTCATACATATACACTATGTGGTAATTCATCTTTTGTATGTAAAAATACTTTTTCCCTAATAACCTCTGATATTCTAAAATACATATCTTGTTTTGTATAAATATCTTCTGGAAACATTAAAGGTCATACTTTTAAATAGCTTTTAATTTTATTAATTAAATTATCAAATCATTTTTTAGTTGTTGATGATATTTTTACTACATTATTATTTTCTGGAATATTAATTTTTGGTTTTAAATCTACTTTTGTGTAAACTTTTATGATAGGTACTTTTATTTGAGAAATAAGTTTTTTTATAAAATCTTCCTCTTTCCCTCACTCTCTTGATGAATCAATAAAATATAAAATTAAATCTGATTCTTTCAATGTATTTATTGCTACATTATTTATTTCTTCATTAAATAATTTATTTGATTCATGTATTCAAGGAGTATCATAAAAAATAATTTGAGAATCTTGATCATTATAAATTGCTAACACTTTCTTTCTTGTTGTTTGAGGAATATTTGAAGTTATAGATATTTTCTCTCAAAGTAGAGAATTAATAAAGGTAGATTTTCATGCATTTGGCCTTCATATAATAGAAACATATCATACTTTCTTCTCTTTTGTTAAATCAGAAGTTTTTGATAAAATATCATCTAAATTTAATTCTTTCATTGTCTTTTTTATATTTTATGTAATAATTTTCATAAATTTACTATTTTTTTCTTATTTGTAAAGCAAAAATACTTTTGACAAAAATAACTTTTTTTATAAAATAGCTTGGACTTTTTTTAAAAGTCCATTTTATATCCTTCTTTTTATTTATAAATAAAAAGATAGTAACCCAAAGGAAACTATGGCAAATTATGAACTTATGGTTATAATAAACCCTAGCTTATCAGAAGAAGAAAGAAATAATTCTATTGATAATCTTAAATCTATATTAGAAAAATACTCTGCAAAAATAACAAAAGAAGATGTTTGGGCAGAAAAAAAATTAGCATATAAAATTAATAGATCAGAAACTGGTTATTATATTTTATTTGAATTAGAATTAAACTGAACAAATATTAAAGAAATATCTAAAGAAACAAATCTTGATAGAAATATTTGGAGATATATGTATACAAGAAAAGAATCTTAAAAATAATTTGAATTTAATATATAAAAACTATAAATAATGAGAACAGTTAATAAAGTTATACTTATTGGTAATATTACTAGAGATCCATCTGTAAAAACAACTGAAAATGGTAAAAAAATTGCTATGTTTACAATAGCTACAAATAGATATTTTAAAAATTCTGAATGAGAAAATAAATCTGAAGCAGAATTCCATAATTGTGTTGCTTGGTGAACTCTAGCTGAAAGAGTAGAATCATTCTTAAAAAAATGAAAACTTGTATATGCTGAAGGTAGATTAAAAACTAGAATCATTGAAAAAGAAGATTGAACAAAAATATATAAAACTGAAATTGTTGTATCAAATTTAATCTTTTTAAATAAAAAATCTGATTTTGAAACATCAGATGAACTAGATAATATAGAAGATGATATTTTCTAAATTATAAATTTAACTCAATAAAAAATTAATATTATGGCTAAAAAAGTATGTCCACTTGATGGAGAAAACATTGATTACAAAAATGTTGAACTATTAAAAAAATATATAACTAAATTTGGTAAAATAGTTCCTAGATATTACTCATGAGTAAGTCTAAGAAATCAAAAAAAATTAGCAAAAGCAATAAAACAAGCAAGAATTATGGCTTTATTACCTTTTGTTAAAAGCTTTGATCCAAATCATGAAGGATAAAAATAAAAAAATCTTAACTAGAAACTAGTTAAGATTTTTTTATTTTTCATCAAAATTAACAATTTTCTCTATTTCTGTTTTATTCTTATCCATAATATACTCTATCTCTTTAGGATTATTATTTTCTTCTTTTTTCTTTTCTTTTAAAGATTCTAAAAATTCTTTTTCTTCTTTCATAAATTTTATTCCATCAAAATCTCAAATTCAAGAACACATATTTCATTATTATTAAAAAATAAATAGGTTTAAAAATATTAAGAAAAAATTTATTTATGTCAAAAATACTTAAAAATTAAATATAAGTATTGATTTATTTTTGTCAAAAACCTTAAAAAACTTGTTTTTTTAAGTTTTATTCATATAATCCCCCAGTATTTTAAAATTTTATAAAGAAAAAAGATGGCATATAGAAATATTGCAATTATTGCCCATGTTGATCATGGTAAAACTACATTAGTAGATGAATTATTAAAAGCTGATGACAATTTTGATACAAGAGTAGGTATTGAAGAAAGAGCAATGGATAGTAATGCTCAAGAACAAGAAAGATGAATAACTATATATTCAAAAAATACAGGTATTACATATAAAGGAAATAAAATTAATATTGTTGATACTCCTTGACATGCTGATTTTGGTTCTGAAGTAGAAAGAGTACTTAGAACTGTTGATAGTGTAGCATTAGTAGTTGATGCTTATGAAGGACCTATGCCTCAAACTAAATTTGTTTTAAAAAAATCACTTGAATTATGATTACATCCTATTATAGTTATAAACAAAATGGATAAACCAACAGCTAGAGCTGAATGGGTAGTAGATCAATTATTTGATTTATTTGTTCAATTATGAGCAACTGATGAACAATTAGAACATTTAAATGAACCTATTTATGCAATTGCAAGAGATGGAAAAGCATGGACAGATGAAAATCCAGAACAAAAAGATATAACTCCTTTATTGGATTATGTTTTGGAAAAAGTTCCTGAAGCACCAAATGATTCAGAAAAACCATTAAAAATGCAAGTTGCAAATCTTGGTTATGATAATTTTCTTTGAAGACTTGGTATTGGTAGAATATATGAATGAACAATAAAAGTTGGTCAAGATGTCTTTGTTATAGATAACCAGTGAAAAGAAAGAAAAGCAAAAATAACAAAAATTCTTACAAATGAATGATTAGAAAAAAAAGAAGCTAATGAAGCTTTTGCCTGAGATATTGTTACAATTGCATGAATTTCAGATATATTTGTTTGAGAAACAATTTCATGAGTAAGTTGAGCTGACCCTATGCCAGCTATAACAATTGATGAACCTACATTAAAAATGGAATTTTTAGTAAATAATTCACCATTTGCTGGTAGAGAATGAGAATTTGTAACATCAAGACAAATAAGAGATAGACTTGAAAAAGAATTAGAAACAAATGTATGATTAAAAATAGATTTTAATTCTGGTGATAACTATGAAGTAGCAGGTAGATGAGAACTTCACTTATCTGTACTTATAGAAACAATGAGAAGAGAATGATTTGAACTTCAAGTATGAGCTCCAGTTGTAATAATGCATGAAGAAAATGGTAAAAAAATGGAACCAATAGAAAATGTTTCAATATCTTTACCAACTTGAATGGAATGATCTGTTATTGCTGAATTATGAAAAAGAAAATGAATAATGTCTAATATGTATGAAGAAAATTGAATAACTAATTTAGAATTTTCTGTTCCAACTAGATGATTATTATGATTTAAATCATTATTTACAACTCTTACAAAAGGTGAAGGTTTATTATCAAGCTCATTTGATAAATATGAAGAATATAAAGGTCCAATAGAAAAAAGAGATGTATGATCAATGATTTCAATGGAAAATGGTAAAGCTATGGCTTACTCATTATTTAATCTTCAAGAAAGAGGTACTATATTTATAGAACCAACAACAGAAGTATATGAATGAATGATTGTATGAGAATCTAATAAAGGTCAAGATTTAACTGTTAATGTTACTAAAAATAAAAAATTAACAAATGTAAGAGCTTCTGGTACAGATGAAGCATTAAAACTTACTCCACCAAAAATAATGACATTAGAAGAAGCAATTGACTATATTGGTAATGATGAATATGTAGAAATTACACCAGAAAATATAAGATTAAGAAAAAAATACTTAACTGAAACTGAAAGAAAAAGAAATAAGAAAGGTTAATATATAAAAAAGCATACTATTGAAGTATGTTTTTTTATATATTATCAAGATATATCAAAAACTAAACACAAAAAAGACCTCTAATTAATAAAGATTAGAGGTCTTTTTGATTATATATATGGTGGGTGATATAGGATTCGAACCTATGACCCCCTGCTTGTAAGGCAGATGCTCTCGCCAACTGAGCTAATCACCCTTTGTTTTTTTAATATATAACATAGATATAAAATATATTCATATTTTAATGCTATGTAACTTTTGTTATCAAAACTTAATGGTACACGAGACAGGGCTCGAACCTGTGACCTTCGCCTTAGAAGGGCGCTGCTCTTCCAACTGAGCTACTCGTGCGAGTATGTCACAAATAGTAACAA
>JALUWO010000387.1 GCA_027019405.1 Candidatus Altimarinota bacterium
AATTTTGCTTTCATCTTGCAAAACTAAATCTTTATATCCCCAAGGATGCCATTTATTCATATTTGTTTTTCCACTTAAAGATATTGTCTTAATTCCAAGTGCTGGACCCATATGCATAGCACCTCCATCTAATGAAACAAATAATATTGAATTTTTAATAGCACCTGCTAAGTCTAAAAGATTATTAGTTTTTATCCATTTTGCATTAGTATTATCTTCAAGCCATTTTGCATTATTAAAATCAATTGGCTCAGCTGTAAAAATTATATTTTCTAATTTATTAAAAATTATTTTGAATTTTTCTTTTGATATTTTATTTTCTTTAATTCTACTTGATATGTGAAATAAAATTTTCCCATTATAAGTTTCATATTTTTTTAAATATTTATTCTCAATATAAAAAAAAGTTTTTTCTCCATTATATTTTACATCTAAAGGGGATAAACAGTCAAAGCAAAACTCAACCTCATGTTTATCTGGCAGAACTTCTATATGATGGGTGAAATTATTTTTATTATTTTTATCTTTTACACCAATTCTCATTTTGGCTTTAGCTATATTGCTAAAGAGTTCAGCGGATTTTGAATAGCCGCTTCTAAAGACAATACTTATATCATATTTATTGAAATAAATTTTTTTTAATATCTCAATCTTTCCAAAAAAAGCTTTTATTTTATCATAGCCTTTTACATGTTTAGTTTTGGTATATACCATAATATTGTCAACAAACCGATTATTTCTAATAGCTAAAAAATTATAACTATTAACTACAATATCAATAGTTGCCTTTGGATATTTTTTCCTTAATGCTTCAATAGCAGGAGTTGTGCATATAAGATCTCCCAAGTTATCATTTCTTACCAATAATATTTTTTTATTTTCCAAGTTTATCATTTATTAACTTTTTAATAACTTCCATATCAAGACCTATCAAACAGTCACTTATCTTTGTGCCATTACATCCATCTTTCCCACATGGAACGCATTCCCAGTCTCTTTGGATGACTGTGTGTTTGCCCATACTTCTTATGCCTCTTCTCGTTTTGTAGCCACTCTCCATCAGTTCATTATCCCATGGTCCCCAGTGATCTGCTCCACTTGGTCCAAAAAATGCCAAAACAGGTGTATTATTTGCTGCACTTATGTGCATTATAGCTGTATCTACACCTATAAAAAAGTTAGCTCTGCTATTTAAATATGTCGTTTGCTTTAAACTCAATTTACCTGATAGATTTATAGG
>JALUWO010000388.1 GCA_027019405.1 Candidatus Altimarinota bacterium
TATAGTATAGATAAAGTTAATTTTATACTAAAAGAGTTAGCAAAAAAAAGGTTTGATAAAAATGGAAAACTTTGCAAACTCAAACAATAAATCAAGATATAGATATCTTCTAACAGAGGACGGAAAACCAGGCATTGAGGATGGTGATACAAAAAGTACTTTGCTGCCAAGAAGCAAGACAAAGCAGGTTGTGGAAGTAGGTAAAAATAAAGTAATAAAAGTAAATTCCCAATACCTGACCATCTTTTTGTCTCTTGGATGGCGTGTGGAGAAGTATAATGACTAAATATGAAATTGTAAACTTTAAAACTCTAGGAGATGAAAGAGGTTCACTTATAGCGATAGAGGAAGGATACAATGCGCCTTTTGATATAAAAAGAGTTTATTATATTTTTGATACAAAAAAAGGTGTTGAAAGAGGTTTTCATGCTCATGTAAACTTAAAACAGATGGCTATAGCTGTAAAAGGTAGTTGCACTTTTATACTTGATAATGGAAAAAAAAGAGAAAAAGTGAAGCTAACTAATCCAAACCAAGGGCTTTTTATTGAAGGACTTATTTGGAGGGAGATGAAAGATTTTAGCTCTGATTGTGTTTTGGTTGTATTAGCAAGTGAGCATTTTGATGAACATGATTATATTAGGGATTATGATATATTTTTAGAGGAAGTAAAAAATGCAAAAAACTAAAAAATTAATAATAGTAGGAACAGGTGAAACAGGACTTATCGCTTATGAATATTTTCAATTTGATTCAGAGTATGAAGTTATGGCTTTTAGTATTAATGAAAAATACATAAAAGATAAAGAACTTAATAATCTTCCTATTGTGGCTTTTGAAATATTAGAAGAGAGTTATCCAGCTAATGAATATGAAGTATATGTAGCTATTAGTTCCGGCAAGCTTAATAGAAATAGAGCAAGGGTATATAGTGAAGTTAAAGAAAAAGGCTATAAATGTGCAAGTTATATTAGTTCACAAGCTTTTGTATGGAGAAATGTAGAAATAGGTGAGAATTGTTTTATATTCGAAGATAATACACTTCAGCCATTTGTAAAAATAGGAAATAATGTAACTCTGTGGAGTGGAAATCATATAGGACACAATAGTATCATAAAAGATAATTGTTTCATATCTTCACATTGTGTTATTTCTGGGTTTTGTGAAATTGGAGAAAATTCTTTTTTAGGTGTAAATTGTACTATTGAAAATAATACTACAATAGCTAAAGATAATTTCATTGGTGCAGGTGCATTAATTCAAAAAAATACAAATGAAAAAGAGTTTTACCAAGTAAAACAAACAGAATTATCTAAAGTTAATACGCATAGATTATTTAGAATAAAGGAAGATTGATGAAGTGGGAGAAAAAAGGTCTAGTTTATACTCCACCTAAAGATGGTAGTTGGAGAGATAATTCAGCTTTAACCCCAACAGCTTTTTTGTTAGATGAAAATACAATAAGAGTTTATACAAGCTTTAGAGATACTCAAGGTATTGGGAGAATAGGATTTATTGATGTAGATGCTAATAATCCATTAAAGATAATAAAAGTATCGCAGAAGCCTGTATTAGATATTGGCAAAGATGGGATGTTCGATGATAACGGCGTAATACTAGGAGATTTAATTCGAGTATGTAATAAAATTTATATGTATTATGTTGGATTTCAATTAGTAAAAAAGTCTAAGTTCTTAGCTTACAGTGGATTGGCGATAAGCAATGATAATGGAGAAACTTTTAAAAGATATAAAAATACTCCAATTATGGACAGAGAAGATGAAGCTTTATATATTAGAGCAATTCATTCTGCAATCTATGAAGATAATAAGTTTAAATTTTGGTATGCGACAGGTAGCGGTTGGGAAGATATAAATGGCATTGATTTTCCTCAATATGATATAAACTATATTGAATCAGAAGATGGTATCCATTTTAAAGAAAATGGTATAAAATGTATAAAGAATAATAAAAATAATTTAGAGTATAGAATAGGAAGACCAAGAGCATATAAAAGAAATGATTTATATATCATGAATTTTACTTATGGTACAACAGATGGAAGATATATTGCAGGACAAGCAACTTCATCAGATGGTATAAATTGGAATAGAGATGATTCAGAATTAGGAATTGAATTATCAAAAGAAGGTTGGGATTCTATTCATTTAAGTTATCCATCTATTATTGTCGCAAAAAATAAAACTTATATGTTTTATAATGGTAATAATATGGGACAAGATGGTTTTGGTTATGCAGAGTTGGTTGGGGAATAGATGAATATAAACAAATATACTACCGAATATAAAAATAATTGGAATGAATTTGTAAAAAATTCTAAGAATGGTCATTTCTTTTTTCAAAGAGATTATATGGAATATCATGCAGATAAATTTTATGACTACTCTTTATTGATTTTAGATGATAATGAAAAATTAATAGCACTTCTTCCTGCGAATAAAAATGATAATATATTATATTCTCATCAAGGTCTTACTTTTGGTGGTTTTATTGTAGATGATAAGATGAAAACTGAAACCATGCTTGAAATTTTTAGAATATTAAAAATATTTTTAAAAGAAGTTGGTATTGAAAAACTTATATATAAATGTATCCCTTATATTTATCATATTAAACCATCCGAAGAAGATAGATATGCTCTTTTTAGAAATGATGCAAAACTTACACGAAGAGATGTGAGTTCTACAATAGACTTAACAGAACAAGTAAGATACTCCAAAGGTAGAAAGTGGACTATAAATAAAGCAAAAAAAGAAAATATAGAAGTAATATATTCAGAAGATTATGATATTTTTTGGAATTTATTATCTAGTGTGTTAGAATCTAATCATGAAGCAAAACCTATTCATAGTTTAGAAGAGATAAAATCACTTGTAAAAAAGTTTTCTAAAAATATAAAACTATATTTAGCGAAGAAAGAGGATACCGTAGTTTCCGGTGCTTTAATATATGAAAATAAAAATATAGTACATACTCAATACTTAGCAAATAGTGAACTTGGCAGAAATACAGGTGCTTTAGATTTATTGATAAACTATTTAATAAAAGAAGTATATAAAAATAAAAAATATTTTGATTTTGGTATATCAAATGAACAAAATGGAAGATACTTAAATACAGGCTTAATAGCTCAAAAAGAAGGTTTTGGCGCAAGAGCAGTGGTTTATGATTTTTATGAACTGGAGATACAGTAATGATTCCATTTTTAGATTTAAAGGTTATAAATGCCCAATACAGAGAAGAACTCATAGAAGCTTGTACAAAAGTAATAGATAGTGGCTGGTATATTCAAGGAAATGAATGCAAAGCTTTTGAAGAAGAGTTTGCCAAGTTTTGTGGAGCAAAGTATGCCATAGGTGTAGCAAATGGTCTTGATGCACTTACATTAATCATTAGAGCTTATAAAGAGATGGGGATAATACAAGATTGTGATGAGGTGATAGTTCCATCAAATACTTATATAGCATCTATACTTTCAATATCTGAAAACAATTTAGTTCCTGTGTTGGTTGAGCCAAATATAAATACTTACTTGCTGGACCCATCTAAAATAGAAGAAAAAATTACTTCAAAAACTAAAGCTATTATGCCTGTTCATCTTTACGGTCAAACTTGTGAGATGGATGAGATAAATACAATTGCAAAAAGACATAATCTA
This sequence comes from Candidatus Altimarinota bacterium, assembly GCA_027019405.1. Classification (GTDB taxonomy): domain Bacteria; phylum Patescibacteriota; class Gracilibacteria; order BD1-5; family UBA6164; genus JALUWO01. Next base: position 3,680 of record JALUWO010000388.1, read on the forward strand.
AAAGTTATAGAAGATTCAGCTCAATCACATGGGGCATACTATCAAGACAAAAGATGTGGAAACTTAGGCGATGCAAGTGGATTTAGTTTTTATCCTGGAAAAAACCTTGGTGCTTTAGGTGATGGTGGAACAGTTACTACAAATGATGAAGAATTAGCAAAGACTATTAAAGCACTTGGAAACTACGGAAGTCATAAAAAGTATGAAAATATTTATCGAGGGATAAATAGTCGCCTCGATGAGATGCAAGCAGCTATGCTAAGAGTAAAATTGAGATACTTAGATAAAGAGACAGTAAAAAGAAAAGAGACAGCAAACTATTATCTTGAAAATATTCAAAATGAAAATATAGTTTTACCTACTATCACAACTGATAGTGTTTGGCACCTATTTGTCATACGAACATCTCAAAGAGAAGAGTTGCAAAAATATCTTTTAGATAATAGTATCCAAACACTCATACATTATCCTCTTCCTCCCAATAAGCAAAAAGCTTATAAGGAGTGGAATAATAAAAACTATGAGATAAGTGAAAAACTTCATAGTGAAGTGTTAAGTTTACCTATCAGTGCTACACAAACCTTGGAAGAAATAAAAAAAATTGTCAGAGTAATTAATGAATTTAGATAGTTTACCTTTAGTATCAGTTTTATTGCCTTCGTATAATCATGAAGCATACATTGAAGAAGCTATTATGTCTGTTGTGAATCAAACATATAAAAATATCGAACTCATAGTTATAGACGACGGGTCAACTGATTCAAGTCCAGAAATTTTAAAAAAATTGCAACAAAGATATGGTTTTATTTACATTCAACGAGAAAATAAAGGTTTAATTAAAACATTACAGGAATTGAAAAGTTTAGCGAGTGGAAAGTATATATCGTTATTTTCTTCAGATGATAAATATGCTTTAGATAAACTTACGATTCTTGTGGGCTTTCTAGAGAAGAATCAAGAATACGTAATGGTTTATTCTAAAATAATAATCATTGATGACAATTCTAATGCAGTGTCTAAAGTGAATGAAGATTATAAATCTGGAGAGATATTTCACTATTTACTGAAAGGAGATTTTTTTCTTAATGGATTGGCGGCTTTAATTAGAAATGAAGTCTATGAGCAATTTGACTATAACTTAAAAAGTTATGTTGATGATCTATATATGTGGTTGCAAGTAGCTTTTAAAAATAAAATAGGATTTGTCGATGAATATTTAGGGTGTTATCGGAAGCATAATAACCATCTATCGAAAAACTTACTTAAAATGCAAGAATCTGAAGAAAAAATTATAAGTCAGTATAAAAGTTATGTTCATTATGATGAGGCAATTAATGAATGGAATTTGAGATGGTTCCATAATACTTCTCTGTGTCATAAATCAGTGGCGATAAAAAAATATTTATTAAGAGTTCTCAAATTAAAAAATATTTTTCGTTTAAAGCTATACAAAGCATTGATAAGATTATTGATTCCATGCCTTTTGCAGAAGTAAAGGTTAAATGTGTGAATATTGAAAATTTTAAAAAGTTAATAAAAAAAAATTTATTTCTAAATCATATTTATGTGAAACTGCAATCTACTGTTATTTATTTTCAATATAAATTTTTAGTTTATTATTATGCAAAAAAGAAACAGCAGAGTTCTATGGAAAATCTACTTTTACAAAAAGATTTTGATCAAGCTTGGCAAGAAAAATTTAAAAATAGAAAACCAATAGTTTACTTTGTTGGCAACGATGAATATCAAGATAAAAGTGGTTTTATCCAGGAATTGGAAAAAGTTTGTGAAAAAGTATATTTATTTCATAAAGAAAATGGTAGCTATGGAACTTATCATTTTGGTTCATTTAATTATAAATTGAGTAGTCAAAAAAATAAAAAAGTTATTTTAAAAACACTTTCTAATATAGAAAAGAATTTACTACCCGATATCTTGATGCTGCAAGCATGGGGATGGAATTTGACTCCTGAAGATTTGAAAGAGATAAGGAAACAGTACCCAACAATAAAAATTATAAATATCTGTATGGATGATAGGCATTCATATTGGTTTTATGGTAATAAACGACTTGGAACAGCAGGATTGTTTCCTTATGTAGATTTAGTATTGTCAACATCGTCTGAAACTGTTGAATGGTGTTTAAAGGAGAATACGCCGGCATTATTTTTCCCTTTAGGGAGCAGCTTAGATTTTTTCTTTCCATTAGAAGCAGAAAAAAAGTATGATGTTGGTTTTGTTGGTGCTAAATATGGTATAAGAGAAGAAACTGTCAATGCAATGATACAAAATGGAATCAATGTACAAGCTTATGGTAATGGATGGAAAAATGGTAAATTGCCTTTAAGCGAAACTAATAAATTTTTTAATGAGTGTGAGCTAATTTTAGGAGTTGGTACAATTGCAGGATGTAGACATTTTTATAATATGAAATTGAGAGATTTTGATGCTCTAATGAGTGGAGGGGCATATATAACACATAATAATCCTGACTTAAAAAAACTATTTGGAGATAGTATTATTTTGTGTGACAGTGTGGAAGAGTTTGTTGAAAAAGCAAAATATTATTTACAGAACAAAGAACAATTAATAAAAATTCGTAATGAAGGCTATAAAAAAGTTAAAGAAAATTACACATATGAAAAAATTTTTTTAAATTTATTCAAGACTTTGGGTATAAAATATGAAAATACTAATCACAACTGAACAATATTATCCAATTAAGTCTGGGGTATCAAGTGTTGTTACTGCTATCGCTGAAGAATTAGTTAGACTTAAACATGAAGTATATGTTGTGACAGGTTGTCAAGAAAGACTATATAGTGTGCATAATGGTGTAAATATTATAGAGTTTAAAATTTTTGGTGGTTTTGGAAACTATTATAGAGGTAATACGAATCAATATATAGAATTTATTAAAAATTTTGAATGTGATGTTATGATTAATGAATGTGTGCAGACTTGGAGTACAGACTTGATTTTAAGTGCACTTGATGAGGTTAAAGTAAAAAAGAAGTTTTTACATTCTCATGGATTTTCTCTATTATCATATAGAACAAAAAACCCATGGGCGTATATAAAATCTAAATTTTATTATGCCACTTTATATAAGTATTTAAAAAAGTATGACCATATATTTTTATTACATGAGAAAACAGTAGAAACTCTATATTTGCAAAAGCATGGAATCAAACAGTTTTCATATTTGCCAAATGGTGTTCCTAAAAGTTTTGTTTCTAAAAATAAGTTATCAGAAAAGAAAGAAAAATATCTTTTAAGTATTTCTAATTATTTTCCTTTTAAAAATCAAGAGTTTTTGTTGGAAGCTTATTATAGATCAAAAACAGAATATCCTTTAATACTCGTTGGTAATTCTATTTTAAAAGAGTATTTACAAAAGTTGAAATTACTAAAAACAAAGTTTGACTCTCAATATGGTTTTCGTAATGTTGAATTTTTATATCAAATATCGAGAGAAGAAACTGAAAAATATTTAGAAAATGCAATTTTATTTTTACATTCTAGCAAATTGGAAGTTTTTCCAATGGTAATCGTTGAAAGTATGGCTAAAGGTGTCCCTTTTATCTGTACCGATGTTGGAAATGTATCTACATTAAAAGGTGGTTATGTGATTCAAACTGTAGATGAAATGTCGGTAACAATTAATGATTTGTTAAACCATAAGGAAAAATATAATAAGTTAATTGAGGATGGAACTAAGAGTATTAGTCAGAGTTTGACATGGGAAGAAATTATCAAAAATCTTGAAAAATATTTTTTTAAAAAGGATTAGAATGTCTCTAATATCTGTGTTAATTGCTGTTTACAATGGAGAGCTGTATATCAAAAATACTATTCAAAGTATCCTTAATCA
>JALUWO010000389.1 GCA_027019405.1 Candidatus Altimarinota bacterium
CTTGCTCTTTAGTCCCAGTAAAGCATCCTATATAACAGAGCTTTTTATATCTTATTACTGTTCTATTTTCATCTCCGCAATTAGTGACTATATTAAAATCTGGCTTGTTCATCTCTTATCCTTTTTTAGGGTTATTAATAAACCATTTATGTTTTTTAAGTATTTAACTAATTCTAAATGACCATTACTACTAGCCCATTTTAATGCTAAGCTATTATCAGCACCTTTTTTTACTAAGTATTTAACTACTTCTAGGTAGCCATTTTTACTAGCCCATTTTAATGCACAATTATTAACAGCTGTTATATCAGACCCTTTTTTTACTAAATATTTGACTACCTCTAGATATCCATTTCTACTAGCCCATCTTAACGCGTAATTATCATCAGCTGTTACATCCGCACCTTTTTTTACTAAGTATTTGACTACTTCTAAATGTCCATTTTCACTAGCCCATCTTAACGCTAAGTTATTACTAGCTGTTACATCAGCACCTTTTTCTATTAAGTATTTAACTACCTCTAAATGACCCTTGTGACTAGCCCATTTTAATGCACCGATACTATCAGATGTTACATCAGCACCTTTCTTTACTAAATATTTAACTAATTCTAAATGTCCCTTTCCGCTCGCCAATCTTAGTGCATAGTTATTACTAGCTGTTACATCAGCACCTTTTTTTACTAAATATTTAACTACTTCTAAATGTCCATTTTCACTAGCCCATCTTATTGCATAGTTATTACTAGCTGTTACATCAGCACCTTTTTTTACTAAGAACTTGACTACTTCTAAATGTCCATTTTCACTAGCCCATCTTAACGCTAAGTTGTCTCTCGCTGTTATATCTTCATCAGCTATTGTTGTAAGATTATAAAGTTTTTCTATTTTAGCTATATAGTCATATTTAGCTATACCTGTATATTTTTTAGATATAGCTTCTATAGCTTGCTTCTTAGTCCCAGTAAAGCATCCTATATAACAGAGCTTTTTGTACCTTACTATCGTTCTATTTACATTGCCACAATTAGTGACTATATTAAAATCTATATTGTTCATCTCTTATCCTTTTTTAGGGTTATTAATAAACCATTTATGTTTTTAACTTGGCCTATTGTCATTATCTACTTTGTTTTATCTAGTCTAATACATACATAAGTTGGTTGAATATAAGTATCAATAATCTGCTCATACTCAATTTCTATAATTTTATCAATATATTTATTTGGACTAGCT
>JALUWO010000390.1 GCA_027019405.1 Candidatus Altimarinota bacterium
TTTGTTGTATGAATAATGCCTTAAAGTGCAAGGTCATTAAAAGCTTTTTGCATCACTTTTATAGAATTATATCTAAGGTCTATATTATCAGAAATTCCATTTTTTATGAATATTCCTAATTGCTCATTTTTTATATAGTTATCTATACGAATTTTACCAGTTAAAACGAAGTATACTAATCTAGTCAATGCATATGTTTCATGACGTATTTCATAGTTTTTAAACCCACCAACTATATCTAACTTGGGATCATTTAGTGATCCTTTATATTCTGTATTTTGACTTGTCAAGTCACTTTCTTTTAGTTTCACAAGTCCAAAATCAGAAATTTTTATAACTAACAAATCATCATACTGTTTTAAAAGTATATTATTTACACTAATATCTCGATGCAACATACCTTTACTTTGTAAGTATTCAAAAGCTTTAAAAGTTTGATTTATAATATTTCTTCTTTGCTTGTAAGTTAATTTAGTATTGTATTTTTTAATGTAATCAGCTAATGTAAAATCAGCATATTCCATTATGTATGATTTTTCTTTCTCATCAAATTTATACACTTCTAAAATGTATGGAGAATTTAAACTTTTCATACTTTCATATTCTCTTTTAAATCGTTGCAATTCTTTATCGTTAAGATTATATTTTGCTCTTTTTAAAGCAAATGTTTTATTATAAAATTTATCTTTGTATTTTAGTACTTGGGCATATGAACCTTCGCCTATTAATTTTAAGCCAAGTTTGACATTCTCAACTGCAATAGTTGAATTGATATGAAAAATTGGTTTAGCTTCAATGATACTTATTTTTTTGAAGGTATCTGGAATAAGACTTCCTCCACTTCCTGATAAAAAAGTCTTACATAATTCAATAATTTCTAAATAGTTAGTATCTACATTGAAATTGTATTTTGTATGTTTTAGCTCTCTTGATACACTTTCTAAGTCATCGACTATTGCTATTAGTTCTCGACTTGGGTCAGCATTATAATGATAGTTATCAGAATTTAATTTAGAATTCATAAAAGCAAACAAGCTGTTAAGTTTATAATGATAATAAGCAAATAAATAAGCTATATTATCATTTTTCACATCTGTATAAAATGGTAAAAAATTATTTATATAGTCAATGTCATTGCTTGGAATTTGATTAGATTTATTATTTATAAAAATTTCTATATGATTGTTCATCTATCCTCTTCGGTTAATTTTATATGTTCATACAACGACTGAA
>JALUWO010000391.1 GCA_027019405.1 Candidatus Altimarinota bacterium
ATAAAATTATTGAATCAGCTAAAGAAGAAATTAAAGATAATATTATCGATATTAGTATAGATAGTATTTTAATATGATTATTTAATTAAAATATTTTATAAATTAAATTATAATAAAAAATGAATTGGAATATATATTTGGAAACATTAGTTTACTTATGAACAGGAATTAGTATTTTTATTATTTCTATATTTTTACTTGAAGCACTTACTCCTTGGAGTTTAAAAAAAGAACTTATTGAAGATGAAAATATTGCTTTATGAATTATTATAGGATGTTTTTTTATTGCAATAGCTTTAATTATAGCAGCTGCTATTAAATAAATAAAAATGAATTATAATCATCTAATATTAGATATTAAATTAGAAAAAATAATTAAAATAGAACAAGTTAATAATATTTGTAAAAAAATAGCAAATATATTAAATTTAACTATTTTAAAAGAAAAAGAACATATTTTTAATAATGGATGATTTACCATTTTTTTCCTGTTAGCTGAAAGTCATATTTCAGTCCATTATCGGATAGAAGATAATTATTTAGCTTTAGATATTTATAGTTGCAGAAATATAAAAAATTATGAAAATAAAACTATAGAAATGTTAAATAATCTATGAATAAAAGATATTAAAATAACAAAACTTTTAAGAAGTATTTAAAATAAAATGTCTATCTGGAAACAGCTTTATCAAGCATATAAAAATAAAGATTGTAATACTTTTAAAAAACTTTGGACTAACTTATCAGAAGAAGATAAAAATAGTCCTTATTTTTCTAAATACCAATCTTTTTTTTCAAAACTTTGTCCTCCAGATAACAAAAAATGAAAGATACTTCTTAAATGAAAAACTATTAAGTGTCCTCATTGTGGTTCTCCTATTTCCAAATCTCTTTTCAATCTAGAAAGTATCCAAAAACTTAAACAAGGACAAAAAATAGTTAATTTTGTTTGTAATTATTGTTGAACTGAATTTAGCTGGTCTAAAAAACCTTTTAAAACTATTTTTTCCGATTACACCGTTTGAAAAGAAATAAAAATTAAATGAAAAACTTACAAACTTTCTTGAGCTGTAAAATATAAATGAAATTATCAAGAAACTTGAGATGGAGGTTGATTTCTTACTTATATTGAATGGCTTGCTTATGATAAAAAGTGAGAACTTTTTTATATTTCTGAATCTAGAGCTAAAGACAATTACTGAACTTATGATTCTTTAGAAATTTCTAAAAAAG
>JALUWO010000392.1 GCA_027019405.1 Candidatus Altimarinota bacterium
CATTGTTTAAAACTTCGTTTATTATTTCTTTATTTGTAATTTCAAATATTTGTTTCATCTTTATTTTCCTTGAGTAAACGGTTATTTAACTATTTAATTAAATAGCAGTTTCAACTTATGACTAACGGTTGAAGATAGCCAATAAATTGCCGCTAGGTAATTTATTGGATACTCTGTTTTGTTAGAGGTCGTTATATATCAATAATACTTTCGTATCTTCTATGTATTAAATCTCTATATTTTATTAAATCATTTTTTCTATTTTCTTTTGAAGATTCAATATTAATATCCGACCAATCATCTATTGTATCTTGAACAACAGGTATTAATTTTAAAGTTCCTTCTACAAACTTTTCAATTTTCATTTTAACAATTGTAGGAAAATCATTAAATAAATGATTTTTTAGCCCCCATGTTACTTCATGATATTCTGACATTAAAAATTTTAATCTTGAAATAGAATAATCCAAATTTATTAAAATTTTATCATATTCGTCACTATCTATCTTTTGCTTATTATAGTTATCTTCACATATACAAATAATTTCTTTGATATATTTTTCTATTTCATTAGACAATATATTTACTTTATCAAATTTTTTTTGTTCATCTGAATGTTTTATAGACTTTAACATTGATAGTGAAGCAATAAAAGAAGATAATAAAATTACAAATGATGTTGTAGTTTTTATGTCATATTTATTGATAATAAATTTATTACCAAGAAAATATGCAAAATATAAACCAATCATCCATAAAGTAAATAATAGATAATTTATAAACTTTTTACTATTTATGATACTTTTTGCAATTTCAATTATCTCATCTAATATATTTATTATGTCTTTTAAGAACTCACTAAAGAAAATTCTTTGCATTAATTCCACTAAAGTTATTATTGATGAAATTATAAATCTAAGTATTTTTTTCATATGTTCTTGTATTCCTCTAACGCTGAGTTCAGCACCATTTAAGTTAAGTTTCAGAATACGCCGTAAGGTGTTTTCTGGAAATTAACTTAAATGGTGAATGCTGCGTTTTGTTATTCGTAGCGGAGCGTAGAATGACATAACGGAGCAGGCACGGAGTGCTGAACTCAGCGTTATTCGTTCCCGCGGAGCGGGAACGAATAACTATTTATTAGTGGACATTATAGCATCTTTAACTCGGTTCTGCAAAATTTTATTGATATATCTTTATCTCTTTTATGTAGGTGTTATTTAGATA
>JALUWO010000393.1 GCA_027019405.1 Candidatus Altimarinota bacterium
ATTATTCAATAGTGTGATCTACAATTTCAAAAGCTTTTGATAATAATTTATCATTTTTCAAAGAAAAGATTTTACCTGTGTTTGATTATTATAAAAAAACTAAATGAAAATTGTTAAAAAATGGAGTTTCTGCTAAAATATTAAAAGAAAAATGAGTTAATTGATCTTTAAACCATATAGCATATAATATTGTTAAGAATTTTAATTTAAGTAGAGAACAAAAGGAAAATCTAGCTTCTGAATATGCTTCTACATTTAAAACTCTTGGAAAAATATGATTAATTATATGATCTGTATACGGTTTGTATAAATTAATTAATTTAGCAATTTCTAAATGATTTAAATGATTATTATGATTAGTTTTCTGATGAACAGCATTATATTTATGAAATAAAACTCTGGAGGCAACTACTTGAAATAGTATCTTATGACTTGTAAATAAATTAGTTTATGGATGATTTGATATGTCTTCTTTAACTAAAAAAAATCAAGATAAAACAAAAGAAATTACAGATGGGAACAAAGAATATCAAAATATATTATGATTTCCATCTTTTACAAATATGATTTTTTGAGATGACAAATTATCTTCTTTAAGTCCTTATATTACATATGCTACAAATGGGACTATAAAGAAATTTGATGTTAAAAAATACATTGATAAATTACCAAATTCAGATTGGAGAAAGGCATTTTTACAACAAATGTGAATAAAAAAAGTTGAAATAATTTTTGTTAAATGATTAAATCAATTAGGTGTTAATCAAACTAATTTTGATAGTTTAAAAGGTGAAAAAATAAATGAACTTTATCAAAAATATCTTGATGGAGTAAGTAAGAAACAAAACTGAAAAAAAATTAAATCGTCTGCAGATTTAAGTAGCTCTTATAAAAACAGTCCTGTAGGTCATAAAGAAAAAAAAGTAAAAAAGTCTATTAAAAATTGAAAGAAACAATTAGATAAGGCATACAAAAAAAATATATTTACAAAAATTTGATATATTGAAGCAGGAAAACAATATATTATTTGAAAAAATTGAGAACCTAAATTAATAACATTTGATTGATTATCACCTGAAGTAAAAAGTAAACTAGAAAATTTAAAAGAGCAAAAATGAAAAATAGAATCAGCAATATTATTATTGAATGCTTATAAAATAAATAATCCTAATAATAAGAAGATAGATGAAACTTTAAAAAAATTAAGTAAATTAATAAGTAATTTAA
>JALUWO010000394.1 GCA_027019405.1 Candidatus Altimarinota bacterium
AAACTTAAAATAAAATGTATAAAATTATTGTATTTGATAAAGATGATACTATTACAAAAGCAAAGACAAATATAGACACAGAAATTTCTAACTTATTTTCAAAATTGTTAGAAAAAAATAAAGTAGCAATTATAACTTGATGAAATTTTGACAATATATACACACAAATAGTAAAATTATTACCTAAAAATACTAATTTTTCTAATTTATTCTTATTTCCTACTATAGGGACTCAAATGTATTATTTTAAAAATTGAGAATGGAAAAGAAAATATGCTGAATTTTTATCTGAGGAAGAAGCAAATTATATTAAATCAGTTTTAGAAAAATGATTAAAGGATTTAAATTTAATTCCTGAAAAATATTGGTGAGAACTTATAGAAAATAGATGAAGTCAAATCACATATTCTGCACTATGACAAAAAGCACCACTTGAAGAAAAACAAAAATTTGACCCAGACAAAAAAATAAGACAAAAACTTGTAGATTATGTAAAAAATGATTTGAAAGATTATACTATAGGTATAGCTGGAACTACATCTGTTGATATTACAAAAAAGGGACTAGACAAAGCTTATTGAATTAAAAAAATTATGGAAAATTTATGAATTAAAAAAGAAGAAATTTCATTTATATGAGATGCTCTATTTCCCTGATGAAATGATTATCCTGTAAAAGAATTTTGAATAGATTGTATAAAAGTAAATAATCCTGAAGATACAAAAAAATATTTAAAAAATTTAAAATAAACAATGCTTACAATACTACACAACCCAAGATGTTCAAAATCAAGAAAATGACTAGAACTTTTAAAAAAAACTAATAAAGAATTTCAAATTAGAGAGTATTTAAAAGAACCACTAAGCTTAGAAGAATTAAAAGATTTACAAAAAAAACTTTGACTAAAAGTTATAGAATTTACAAGAACAAAAGAAAAAGAATTTAAAGAATTATGACTTACCAAAAACAGCACAAACGACGAATTATTACAAGCCATTGTAAAAGTACCTAAACTTCTTGAAAGACCTATTATCTATAATGAAAAAAAAGCAGTTTTATGAAGACCTGAACCAGAAGAAAAATTTAATATTTTTTTAATCTTCTATAAACATAGACTTACTCCTATATTGTAAAGATTCCAAAATATCTTCTTTTTGTATATCTTTATGTCAAGCTATATCAGCCAAAGTTCTAGCAAGTTTAATTGTTCTATGCACCGATCTTGCA
>JALUWO010000395.1 GCA_027019405.1 Candidatus Altimarinota bacterium
ACAAATGAAGACAAAAATATGTAAAGTATGATTTTATAGCCTACAAAGGTGCTTTTGGATTCAAAAAAAAATGAGTTTTTTATGAATTTGGAAGCGTGGGGAATGTTATGGAATTATTTGGGTTCAGCATTAGATAACGAAACAGAGAGTAAGATAATGAATGAGGTATATAAAATAGGAAAAAACAAAACAGTTTTGATAGTAGCACACAGATTGTCAACACTTGAGGGGTGTGATAGGATTGTAAGGTTTGAAGATGGAGAGATGCGATGAAAAGTAAATTTTTAATACTTGATCTCCTAGTAGTTAATGGGCTTGCAAAAATTGAACAATATGATTATATATTGGAAAATTTCCGTTGTATGAATTATTTAGTAATAGAAAGATAGCATGATAATAGGAAAAATAATAGGTGGGCTTGGAAACCAAATGTTCCAATATTCCTTTTATAAATATCTGTCAGTTGAGAAAAAATGCAATTTAAAATTAGATTTATCTTTGTTTGATAATTATAAACTTCATAATGGATACGAATTAAAAAAGGTCTTTGGTATTGATGAAGCTATTGCTACAATGGATGAGTTAAATGAGTTAAAATCAAAATATTTATTATGTTTTAAATTAGAAAATAGAATATTTAATAAAAACCATATATTTGGAAGGAAGCATTTTAAAGAAAACAAATTTTGCATCGATAAAAATATTTTTGATAAAAATGTAAATGATTTTTATGTGGAAGGCTATTTTCAAACTAATCAATATATCAACAGAATTAATGATGAAATGAAGCAGTTATTCCAATTTAAAATAATATTAACCAGTAGAGAATCTGATTTGATTTCAGGAAATAGTATTTCAATTCATGTAAGAGGTGGGGATTATCTGACTAATCCGCAGGATAAGAAACTATTTGGTAATATATGTACCAAGGAGTATTATAAAAGGGCAATAAAGTGTATACAAACTAAAATACTAAATCCTAAATTTATTGTTTTTACTAATGATAATATCTATGCAAAATCTATATTTGAAAAAGTTGATTATAATTTCTACATAGTTAATTGGAATAAAGATGAAAATAGTTGTAGAGATATGTACTTAATGAGTAAATGCAAACATAATATAATTGCAAATAGCTCATTTAGCTGGTGGGGAGCTTATTTAAATGAAAATAAGAGTAAGCTTGTGATTGCACCCAAACAATGGTTTACTGATTTAACAATTG
>JALUWO010000396.1 GCA_027019405.1 Candidatus Altimarinota bacterium
GAAAACACTTAGAACGATTAGAAGCTATAAAAGAAAACGCTAGTAATGGTAAATTCAATCTAAAAGGAAAATAATGGCAAAATGTGAAAAATGCGGAAATGAATATTTAACAAGAGAATGTTTAAAATGTAAAGATAGAGAATATTCAGAAAAAATAACAAAAAATAATCAAAATATATACAATAAAGAAAAACAATATACAAATGCAAATTCAAATAAAAAACATGCAAACTTTTTAATAAGATTTTTAGCAACACTTATAGATACAATTATAATTTTTATACCAATCTCATTAATTTCTGAAAAATATTATGCAGATACAATAGGCGCAATAATAATTATTTCTTTCTGGATATTATGGCATGGACAAACAATAGGTAAAAAATTACTTAATTTAAAAATAGTAGATGAAAATTATTTTGACATTAATTTAAAAACAGCAATAATAAGATATATAGGATATTACATAAGTACAATAACCTTTTTTATAGGATTTGCAATTATAGCCTTTAGAGAAGATAGAAAAGGGTTACATGACATTTTAGCTAAAACATATGTAATACATACAGATAAGAAAAAAACAAATTTTGAAAGTGACACAGCAGATAAAATATTTGCAATACTATCAATTTTTATAGGAACATTCTCAATAATATATGCAATAGTTTCATACCAAGAAACAAAAATGTTAAATGAAATGTTTTATGGAACTAATAATAGAAAAATAATAGAAAAAAACAAAATAAAATGAATAAACAAAATAAAGCAATGATAGATGAAATGAATAAAATGAACAAAAAAACAACAGAAATGTTTAAAAAATTAAACCAAAATATAAATTTTTAATAAATAAAATAGTAGCCAGAGGGGTAACTAATCCCTCTGTTTTGATTAATGTAATAGTGGTACAAAGACCATAAACATTAAAAAGACTACTACTATTTTGGAATACAAAATATCTCCTTTTTACAAGAGTTCCCACCCACACCACAAACCAACCATAAAAAAATGGCAAAAAAAAAGGCTAGAACCGAAGTCCTAACCTAAATCTCTTGTATGTCTGTTAGTTAAGCAGACTGGAGTATTTTGCATTCACAAAAGAAGTATATCAAAGTATGAATAATAAGTCAAAAATACAATTTTAAGGATGGTGTTTTTTCGAATCTCTCCTCGTCCACCACGAAGACCTATTTTAGGCACTTTCAAGCGATTTTCAAAAATATT
>JALUWO010000397.1 GCA_027019405.1 Candidatus Altimarinota bacterium
ACAACATTATTTGATTTTACATTATCAAAAACATTCACAGGTATTATCCTGTTTGGATTACCATTTTTGTCAAACAAAGATAAATCTTCTTCTACTGTTGCAACTTTAATTCTTTTAATCCTGCCAAAATCCAAAGAGCTTTTTTTACCATAATGAGTAAGATTTGCCAGAAGACTTTTAATCTTTGTTTTATCTCCACATACATAAAAGTATACTTTATCTACTAATGCTCTCTCAAGATTTAAAAGAAACATTTTATGTCTACCTCTTGCTAAATCCGGCTTATAGTTTTTATTTTTACCAAGTTTTTGATTAAGCTTAATATCAAAACTTTTGGTAAAAACATAATTATCTATAAAGGCTTTTTTTTCATCAAAAATAGGATACGAAGTGTGATAAACACCGTTTGTTTGCTTTACAAAAGGCAACTCAATATATTTTTCAGGATTGTATTTACCCTCTTTTTTTAATTCATTTGCATATAAATATGCTAAAACCGCATCAAACGGATTTTTTTCATTTAAGCAAAAACCTTTTTCAAACTCTAAAGTTATTTTTAAATTTTCAAAATTATACATAATAATACTCCTTTTTATGCTACAAGTTCTTTTTTATAATCACCTACAGGTTTAATAAACTGTTCCTCAAAACTATACTCAACTCCCATCTCTTCTAAAAATCCTTTTAATATGTTTCTTCTTTTTTTGTCAAGTGCTTTTTTATCTAAGATAAACAGTGCAGTTTTATCTGTTTCACTCCTGTTTGCTCTTCCAAGCCCTTGTCTAAAAGTTAAAATCATCTCTCTTTCATAACTATCTCTAAAGCTAATACCGGCAGCGTCCTTGTATCTGCTTACTTCCAACTTGGAAAATGGAGCAAAAGGAAGCTTTGTCATAATAATGCTGTGGCATAAATCGCCATAAAAGTTTATGCCTGTATAACTTGTTAAAGTACCTATAAAAATGTTTCCTCTTGTTTTTAAAGCCTTTTGAGAATATTTATTAACAAGTACAGACAAACTTTCATCTCTTTGCTCGTAAAATATTCTGTCAGGATCAATAACTTTTGACAGTTCTTTTGATAAATTTTCTGCATCATCATAACTGCCTACCAAGATTAAAGTATTATAGTTGTTAAAAAATGCAGAAGCATAATAATTGTAAAATGCGGCAATATTTTTAGTCCATTGTCTTTTTAAGTCAAAGTCATTATTACTTTGT
>JALUWO010000398.1 GCA_027019405.1 Candidatus Altimarinota bacterium
AATATATGGAACATTTAGACAATATTACACTAACAGATGAGTAAGATACAACCCTAGCTTCTATTTAAATAATATGTATCAAGATTATTTAGAAGCTGGGCTTACTAAAACAATTGATAACATTATACCTGAAAATAGATACACAGCAGAACTAGCACCTGGAATAAATAAAATGACAAGATTTGCAGTATGAGAATATGATGACACATATGTAAATTGAGATGAATTTAAAGCTAATATACAAGCAGTATGAGCTCAATTCAATATACAAATGTTTGACACAGTTGATGAAGCTATTGCTTGGATTAAAGCAAATACAGATTTAGTAGAAGATAGTAATACAGCTTGAAAATTTGAATTATACCCAGAACATACTGATGAAGAATGAAATGATATACCTGCTACATATTTAGTAATAAACTAATATAAATGTCAACTATAAAAAAAATACTTAAAAAAAATTGATGTAGTATTTGACAATATAATGAATGTGTAAAAAGTTGAATTTGTAATTGAATATGAGGTAAAGGTTGAATAAACTTTGATAAGATTATGTCTTGACTTCCTTATTTTGATACTACTAGATGAGAACAACTTCATCAAGATTTAGATTATTTATCTATGTGCCACGATAAATCTTATAATAAATGATGAAATATACTTGACTTTTTAAAAGCTAACTATATATTATCAGTAAATATATTAAGACTTATTCACTGGACTAAATGGTATTCAAAATTATTAGTCTTTATCTTAGTATTTGGTGGGACAACAATGTTTGGATTTAGATATTTTAATTGGAAGTAAAAATGAGTGATACAATATTTCTAAAAGCAATGGACAATGGAGGTTATTTTATACTTATTATTTGAATTTGATATATTTTATATTTATTATGAAAAATGTTTATAAACTGATATTTAAAACTAGAAGCAGATAAAAATAATATGCAACTAAAAATAGAAACAGAAAAAGCAGAAAGTTTTACCAATTCTATGAAGTCAATAGTAGAATACACAAAAGAGATTGTAAACACATTAAATACACAATACTTAAATTCAGATAATACACATAAAATAATAATAAAGAAAATAGATGATACACATAATGATGTTAAATATATAAAAGATAATATATGAAAAAAATAATAGAACAAAATCCTAAAGCAGTATTTGAATATACTAATATAAAAGTAGACCAAATAAAAAAGGATTTAGAT
>JALUWO010000399.1 GCA_027019405.1 Candidatus Altimarinota bacterium
CTGGAAATACTGTTTTTATGGTATCTGGTGGTGGAAATATGCATCTTATTGATTCATTAGGACGAGAAAAAGATTTAACTTTTGTATGTAATCATAACGAACAAGCTTGTACTTACGCATCTGAAGGCTATGCTCGAACATCAAATAAGATAGGGTTGGCTTATGTGACAACAGGTCCAGGTGGGACAAATGCAATTACGGGTGTATATAGTGCCTGGGTTGATTCGATTCCTACTTTGACGATTTCTGGACAAGTAAAATTTGAAACAACAATAGCAAGTGATACAAGCCTGAAATTACGTCAGTTAGGTGATCAGGAAGTAAATATTATTGAATTGGTAAAACCTATTACAAAATATGCAGTAATGGTAACTGATAAACGAGATATTAAATATCATCTTCAAAAAGCATTGCATGAAGCCAAACAAGGTCGTCCTGGCCCTGTATGGTTGGATATTCCATTAGATATTCAAGGGGCGATGGTTGATACAAATGATTTGCATGATTATATACCTGATAAAGTATCTATATTTGATACAAAAATTGATAAATTTATAGAGTTGTTACAATCTGCTAAACATCCTGTTATTATTGCTGGAAATGGTATAAGTTTGTCTGGTGCACAAGAATCCTTTTTAAATCTATTGAATAAATTAAGAGTTCCAGTCGTTGGAACATTTGCAAGATATGATATAGTAAAGTATGATCATGAGTTGTTCTTTGGCAGATATGGTACAGTCGGTAATAGGATGGCAAATTTTACAGTACAAAATAGTGACTTAACCATTGCTATTGGAGCTCGTATGAATATAAGAGCTGTAAGTTATAATTGGGAATTTTTTGCCAGGGAAGCTAAAAAAGTTATGGTAGATATAGATAAAGCAGAAATGAGTAAACATACTTTAGAGATTGATTTACCAATAGAATCAGATGCTAAAGTTTTCATAGAAGAGTTGTCAATCAAGCTTGAATCTATTGAAATACCACAATTTCAAGAATGGATAGATAAATGTCAAACATATAAAAATAATTTTCCTACAATTGTTAAAGAGCGACAGGAGGTCAAAGATTTTGTAGATTCTTATAATTTTTTTGATGTTTTATCTGACTGTACGAATAGTGATGATATCTATGTTTTTGGAAATGGAACAGCTTGTGTTTCTTCATATCAGAGTTTAAAATTATATGATAATCAAAAGGTTATTGTGAATTCTG
>JALUWO010000400.1 GCA_027019405.1 Candidatus Altimarinota bacterium
CTGGAAATACTGTTTTTATGGTATCTGGTGGTGGAAATATGCATCTTATTGATTCATTAGGACGAGAAAAAGATTTAACTTTTGTATGTAATCATAACGAACAAGCTTGTACTTACGCATCTGAAGGATATGCTAGAACATCCAATAAAATAGGATTATCTTATGTAACAACTGGTCCAGGAGGTACAAATGCTATTACTGGTGTTTATAGTGCCTGGGTTGATTCGATTCCTACTTTAACAATCTCTGGACAAGTGAAATTTGAAACCACAATAGCAAGTGATCCCAGCTTGAAATTACGCCAGTTAGGTGACCAAGAAGTTAATATTATTGACTTGGTAAAACCCATTACAAAATATGCAGTTATGCTAACTGATAAACGAGATGTTAAATATCACTTGCAAAAAGCACTCTATGAAGCCAAAAATGGACGGTCTGGTCCTGTTTGGCTTGATATTCCTTTGGATATTCAAGGCGCAATAGTTGATGAAGAGGATTTACACGAATATCAGCCTAGTGGGACGTCAACATATGATACAAAGATTGACAAGTTTATAAAACTATTGCAATCTTCTAAGCGTCCTGTGATTATTGCTGGAAATGGTATTAGTTTATCTGGTGCACAGGATGCTTTATTGAAGCTGCTGAGTAAAGTAAAAATACCTGTTGTTGGTACATTTGCAAGATATGACATAATAAAAAATGATCATGAGTTATTTTTTGGTAGATATGGTACGATTGGTAATCGAATGGCAAACTTTACAGTACAAAATAGTGACCTAGTTATTGCTATTGGTGCTCGAATGAATATACGAGCTGTAAGTTATAATTGGGAGTTTTTCGCCAGAGAAGCAAAAAAAGTAATGGTTGATATAGATAAAGCAGAGATGATCAAACATACTTTAGAAATCGACTTGCCAATAGAATCAGATGCTAAAGTTTTTTTAGAGGAATTATCAAATAAGATAGAATCCATAGAAATACTACAGTTTCAAGAGTGGATAGATAAATGTAAAACCTATAAAGATAATTTTCCAACTATAGTTAAAGAGAGGCAAGAAGTTACAAATTTTGTAGATTCTTATAACTTTTTTGATGTTTTATCTGACTGTACGAATAGTGATGATATCTATGTTTTTGGAAATGGAACAGCTTGTGTTTCTTCATATCAGAGTTTAAAATTATATGATAATCAAAAGGTTATTGTGAATTCTG
>JALUWO010000401.1 GCA_027019405.1 Candidatus Altimarinota bacterium
TCCCAAATAGTTTTTAGATCAAAAGGTCTACTTGAGGCATTATCAATATTCAATTTTATATAAGTTGTATAGTTTGCTACATTTATTATATCTTGTTGAGATAATACTGGAGCATATTCTTTTTCTAGATATTCAGCATCTTCAGCACCAACTTTAAAAGATTGTATTGTTCAGGCATTACCAAATACAGCATCTTTAATAGAAGGTTTATCTCATTTTTTTGCTCAAGAACCTCAGATTTGAGCAATAAATTGGTGGGCCATAATCAAAGCTAAGTGGTATTTTCTGGCTTCAGATAATATTTCTCAAAAAGTTTCAGTTGCAAAGTTTTGAAATTCATCTACATACATGTAAAAATCTTTTCTTTCATGTTCAGGAATATCTGCTCTAGACATTGCTGCCATATTTACTTTTGATACAAATATTAATCAAAGTAATTGTGCATTTAATGCTCATATTTTACCTTTTGAAAGATTAACAAGTAATACTTTTTGGTCATCCATTATTTCTCTTACATTAAAGGCAGATTTTGGCTGACCTATAATATTTCTTATAGTTGTATTTGTTATAAATGGACCAAATTTAGAAGAGAAATAAGGTATCATTTCTTGTTTTTCTCTATCTCAAGTATTTGCATATTCATGTTCCCAAAAAGATTTAACTACTGGGTTTTTTACTTTACTAACTTTATATTTCATAAAAGCATCATCTACAAAAAGTCTTGGAACATCAATTAAAGTTCCTCCATCTTCTTGGTCTTCCATAAGAGTTAAACAACCATTTCTAAAATAATGTTGTATTCTAGGACCAAAAATTTCATCACCAAATATTTTTATAAATATTTCAGTAGCATCCATTGCAGCTCTATCCATTTCTCTTTTTCTTGCATCTGGATCACTTGATATTACTTCAAGCATATTTAGTCACATTGGTCTTTCTGTATCAGCTGGGTCAAATACAGTTATATCTTTTGCTCTTTCTTTTGGAGCATAAGAAAGTACATCTTCTACTAAATCTCCATGAGGATCAATAACACATATTCAATCTCAATTCCGAAGATCTTGTCTTGCTAAATAACCAATATATACTGATTTACCTCAACCAGATTTTCAAAGAACATATTGATGTCTTGATCTATCTTTTCTAGCAAAGTATATAGGAGTTTTTTTATTTCTATACTCATTCCATCATAAAACAATTCAATCTTTAAATACAGGAAATCATCATAATTTCATATGTACTTTTTTTATTTCTCATGTATTTTGATCTCTTTTTTCAAGATATGTTGGTACTGTAGGTGTTTTTAGATTATGAGGAGGTGGTAATTTTTTATAATCAAGCCATTTAATTATAGGAGATTTGTTGTAATTTATATCAGGTAAATGATATATTGTAGTTATTTCATCAACTGAAAATATACTTATATCTTGTAATATTCAAATAAGTTTATGTTTAAAAGCAAAATATCTTATTTTTGAAATTGTTTTAGGAATAGTATCTTCTATTATTTGAGGATTATCAAGTGCATTATTATATTCATCTGTAAAAATTGAAGCAGCAGCAACAATTGCATGTATTCCATCTTCAGTTTTTTGTTCATCTGGACTTGAAACTAATATTCTGATACTTGCTTCAAAAGCTGGTTGTCAAGCAGCTTCTCACATAAGTTTTTGACTTTCTGTTTCAGCTTGATTAAATATTTTATATGCATCTCAACTGCTAGCTCAAGGAGCATTACTTTGATCTTTTACAGCAGCATCACTTCATTCAAAAAATATTCTTATTAGATTATATAATGGACTTAAGGGTCTAAAAATCATTAAAAAAATAGATTTTTTATTTTTTTTGTATTTTCCTTTTGCAACTAAAGATGCAGCTTTTTTAGCTTTTTTATTCCATGATGATGATACTGGTTTTATTACTACTTGAAATACAGCTTTATCTGTTTTGTTTAATCATCAAAATACATTTGTGAAATTATTTAGAGCATCATCTTCAAGTGTTTTGTATGTTTTTATAGGAAAAACATCATCTTTTTCTTTTCATAGAGAGGCTGCTCTTATATGGTATCATTTTTCTTTTAATTGAACATAATCTTTTTTTGGATCAATTACAACAATTTCAGCATCATTATAAACAGATGTTAAATGTTGACTAACAAGATTTACATATCTTGCATAGGTTGCTATATAAAAAAATACTTCTCATTTATTATATACTAATTCTAAACTTATTTTTGAATGTCCAAAAAAGAAATTTAATACAGTATCCCAAGCTCATGCTTCAGCAAGTTTATGTATTGCTTTATAAAACATAGACATTTGTCATATTTTTTCTTTGAAATCTTTTTTTGTTTCTTTTTCTTTATCTAATTTGGAATCTGCTCTTGGTAGAGTAACTCTTAAGTATCTTATATTTCATTTTCAATACCAAAGTTCAAATAATAATCTTATTAATTTCCATAATAGATATAATAAAAATAATATTATAAGTAGATATAATATATCTTTTCATAGATTTATTATATTGGTTCAAAAATTATCAAAAAATCAATTAGAACTATTTTCTTGCTTCTTTTTAATAATATTTGTAGTTATATTTTGATTTCATCATCATAATAAAGAAGCAAAAGTATTTTGTTTCTCTATTAAAATGGAAATTAATATAAAAAATATTTTTTTCATCCTTTTTTTTTAATTATATATATTTATATTTTACTATATTTTTTATTTAAATTAAAAATAATAAGCTTGACTTATATTTGCTAACTATTTTAAATAAAAAAATCTAGAATTTTTTCTAGATTTAATTTCATAGTGCTTCTTTACAATTTTGATTAACTCATCATTTACATATTGTACTTTCAAGTTTCCAATCTTGTATAGGAATATTTTTTGATTTCATTACAAAAGTAAATATTTCTTCAATATCATTTTTTGATAAATTAAAATCATTATCTTTTATTATAATTTTTTCAAGTCAATCAATCATCCATGTATCTTCAGCTATTTTTCTTCATGTTAAATCTCAAAATAACTGGATGTTTTTATTAAATAATTTAGTCATTATTGATCAAAATTTAGGTAAATTATTTAATTTTATAGGGATATTTAAAGCTTTATTATTTGCTAGTATATAATAATTATCTTCTTTTTTATCATATGCTAAATCAATATCAATATCTGGTATTTCAACATCAATTACTTTTAAAATTCATAAAGCAATAGCTTCCTGTTTATTATCTAATTTTTCATTTACTATTTTTTCATTATCAATTTTTTCAAAATTTTCTTAGAAATTTTCTTTCATAATTTTTATTTTATATTATCAATTAAATTTTTTGGTACAAAATTTCAAAATCTATTTTTGAATTCTTCAAATGTTAATCATTTTGGATTAATTTTTCAATTTAGTATTAAAAAATATTTTTGAGATTTATTATCATAGGTTAAATCAATATCAATATTTGGATTGTCATTATCTATTTTATTTAAAATTAATAATACTTCTTTATTTTCTAATTTTTCTTTTATAAATTTTTCTTTATTTTCTATGTTTTTATTGATTTCTTCATTATCAATTTTTTCAAAATTTTCTCAGAATTTTTCTGCCATAATTATTTTTTAATTTTATAAAATATTTTTTTATTACTATTATATTATCATAATTTTATTTTAAGGGCAAAAAATATAGCAATTTTGAAAAAAAAATATAAAATAATTAAAAATCTTACAACTTAATAAAATAAAAAACTAAATGAGTTTTGTTCACTTACATTGTCATAGTCATTATAGTATTTTAGAAGGCTTACCAAAACCAGTAGAATATGTAAAAAAAGCTAAAGAATTATGAATGAAAGCAGTTGCATTAACTGATACTTCAAATGTTCATTGATGTCATGAATTTTATAAAGCTTGTAAATCAGAATGAATAAAACCTATTTTATGAACTGAAATTTATATAGAATCTAGTATTGACTCAAAAATCAATCATAAACTTGTTTTATTGGCTAAAAATTTAAATTGATATAAAAATATTTTACTTTTAACTTCAAAAGCAAGTTTAGATAATCCTTGATTAAAACCACAAATAATATTTGATGAAATAAAAAAATTAAAACAAGAAAAATGAGATTTAGAAATAATTGCTTTATCAGGTCCTATATCTTGAGAAATTCCTTTTTATATTTTATCATGAAAAAGTGATGAAGAAATATTTGAAAGGATCAAAATTTATCAAGAAGTTTTTTGAAGTGATGATTTTTATTTAGAATTATTAGATCATAGTGATATTCCAAAACAAGATTTAATTACAAAAGAATTAATTAGATTATCAGAAAAATATTCTATACCAGTAGTTGCAGCACAAAATTCATATTATATAAATAAAGAAGATAAAACTACTCAAGATGTAATTATGGCTCTTTGAACTGGTCATGAACTTGAAAATCCAGATAGACCTACAATGATGAATTGAGATTATTCATTTTTATCAAGTGATGATATGCAGTCACTTTTTTGATATATTCCTGAAGCACTTGAAAATACTAAAAAAATAGCAGATAAAGTAAATATTGAAATAGAAACTTGAGGTATTTTAATTCCTGTTTTTGAATTACCTGAAGAAGATCAAAAAATTTATGAAAAAGCTTTAAAATTAGAAAAAGAAGATAAAAATATAAAAAAATTAGATAGTAGTGAATGGTATTTAAGATATTTGTCATTCAAATGATTGAATTGGAGATTTGATTTTTGACTTGATGAAGAAACTATTTTTGAATTTGTAAAAAAATTAAATAAGCCTTGATTAGATAAAAAATTAACTGAAACACTTCCTGAAGAGTTAAAAAAATTATCATTAACTTATTATACTGATAAAAAGAAAACTATTATAGACAAGTTAGACAAAGAGAAAAGAGATATCATTGATAGACTTGAATATGAGCTTGTTGTAGTACATGAAATGTGATTTGATTGATATTTTTTAATAGTTGCTGATTATATAAATTGGGCTAGAAATAATGCAGTTCCAGTGGGGCCATGAAGAGGATCTGCAGCTTGAAGTTTGATGGCATATTTGACATGAATTACTGATTTAAATCCATTAAGTTATGATTTACTTTTTGAAAGATTTTTAAATCCTGCTAGAGTATCAATGCCAGATATTGATACTGATTTTTCAGATACAGAAAGAGATAGAGTTGTAAAATATTGTGCAGAAAAATATTGAGCAGATAAGGTTGTAAATATATCTACTTTTGGGACATTTGCAGCAAGAGCTGCTGTAAAAGATGTTGGTAGGGTTTTTTGAATTCCTTTTTCTGAAATGAATGAATTAGCTAAGCTTATTCCAGAAAAACCATGAACAAAATTAGCTGGAGCATTGGAGGATTCTATTGAGTTTAAAGAGGCTTATGATACAAATGAATTATATAGAAAAATTATAGACAATGCATTAAAAATTGAATGAAATGTTAGACAATTATGAGTTCATGCATGTGCTGTAATTATAGCACCAAATTCAATGCTTAATTATACAGCTTTACAACATCCACCAAAAGATCCAGAAGTTGTAGTCACTCAGTATTCAGCTTATCCATTGGAAGATTTAGGACTGTTGAAAATGGATTTTCTATGACTTAGAAATTTATCAATTATAAAAAGAACTCAAGAAATAGTAAAAGAAAATAAAAATATTGATGTAGATGTTTTAAATATGGATATGTGAGATTTGAAGGTTCTTGATGTTTTTGCTAGATGAGATACTTCATGAGTTTTTCAATTTGAATCTGATTGAATGAGAAAATATTTAAAAGATTTAAAACCAAATTCTTTTGATGATTTGATAGCAATGGTTTCTCTTTATAGACCAGGTCCACTTGCTTATATTCCAACATATATTGATAGAAAATATTGAAGAGAAGAAATAAGATATATGACAGATGATTTGATAGAAATAATGAAGAATAACTGATATAGTGATGAAGAAATAGAACAGCAAAAAATAATGTTGGAGCAAGATTTAAAAAAGATTTTAGATGTTACATATTGAATTGCAGTTTATCAGGAACAGTTAATGTTTATAGTTCAATATATGGCAGGTTTCTCTCTGTGAGAAGCTGATTTACTTAGAAGATGAGTTTGAAAAAAGAAAATAGAAATTATAGAACAATTAAAAAAAGAATTTATAGAAAGATGAAAAGAATATAGATGATATAAACCAGAGGTAACAAAATATGTTTATGAAGAAATGATTCAGCCAGCAGCAAATTATTCATTTAATAAATCACATGCAGCATGTTATGCTTTTATTTCTTATCAAACAGCATTTTTAAAAGCTTATTATCCAGCTGAATTTCTTACTTCAGTTATGGTTTCAGATGAGGAAAATATGGATAGAATTACAATGGAGGTTGAGGAATGTGAGGTAAAATGAATTTCAGTTTTACCTCCAAATGTAAATTGATCTTTAAAACATTTTACATATATAGATGACAAAACTATAAGATTTTGATTAAAGGCAATTAAATGAATTTGAGATTGACCTATAGATAAAATAGTTGAATCTAGAAAACAGTTAAATTGAAGATTTGAAGATTTAGAGCAATTTATAGAAGTTTGTTGAAAAGAAGTTATAAATAAAAAATCATTAGAAGCTTTAATAAAATCATGAGCAATGGATGATTTATGAGAAAGAAATCAAATGCTTAAATCAATTCCTGAAATGATAATGTTTGCAAAAAAAGATGAAAAGAAAAAGACTACAAATCAAATATGATTATTTGATAATTCAGATGATTTTGAAGAAAGACTTGAATTGATTGATATTGAAAAAATGACTTTTGAGGAAAAACTTGCTTGAGAAAAAGAAATGATATGATTTTGGGTATCATGACATCCTTTAGATGGTTTAGGAAGATATTGTCAAAGAAGATCAAGAAATATAAAAAAATTAAAAATGTCTTTTGATGAATTATTGCAGTTAGATAAAAAAGAAAATCCTGAAAAATATGAACAATTAACTGATATAAAATCTTTAGATGAACAAGAAAATGATTCTAAAAAAAATAAGGAAAAAAAGAAAAAAAATTCTTTTAATAATCAAGAACAAGCTCAAGTTATTGGTGTTATTACTGATTTTAGAAAGATTTTTACAAAAACAGGTAAAACAATGATGTTTTTAAAATGTGAATGATATGATTACAATTTTGAAAGTGTTTTATTTGAAAAAGATATAGAAAAATATCAGGATAAAATAGATATTTATAAGATAGTTATTATAAATTGAAGTTTAGATATAAATTTGGAATATTCTAGAAAAAGTATAAGGCCTAGAGAAATAAAAATAGCTACAATAACACAAGTAAGAGAACAAGCTAAGGATATGTGATTATTTGACCAGGATATAAAAAAATTTAAAAATAATAATTTAAATAAAGTTCAAGATGAAGAAAATTCTTTAAATGATTGTGAATCTAAATGTGAAGTTTATAGTGATAATTTTGAAGATAGACTTGAGGAAAAAATAGAAGATAATTTAAAAGAATTTATTATAGATATTCCTAAAAAAGCTAAAAAACAGGATTTAATAGATTTAAAAGAGTTTTTATCTATGGAAGAAAAAGGAGAGTTAGAGATATTTATATTATTGAATTGACAAAAAATAAGTACTAAAATGAAGCTTAAAAATTTAGAAAGATTAAAAAAATGGATTTTATGAAAATGGAGCTAATTTTGTTCTAAAATATTATACAAAAAATCTTGTAAAAATAGACTTTTTAACTATTATGTTAAAAAGTCTATTTTGTTTTTTATTTACAGATAAATTAAGTTAATATGAGTTATTCAAAATTACAAAGAATTGTATCATTTATTGTATTGTTTTTTTTCTTTTTTAATTCAACTTTTAGTATTCCTAGTTTAAATTTTTTTAACAAAGCTTCAGCTTCTTGAAATACTTTTTATGATTTAGTTTCAATATTAGTTAATGAAGATATTTATCCATCTATAAAAACTGATGTAGAGAGATATGCTGAGGATATTCAATGACAATTGGAAAATACAAGAGTAGTTATTATTCCAGTTCCAGATAATGCAAAGGCATTTAATATTGCTTCTATTAATGAATGATTATATTTTCAATGATATAAGGTAATAAATCCAAGTATTTGATTTAATTCAAAATTAATATGAACAATATTAGTTTGAAATATAAATTTACCAGTTATAAATAAAAATAATAAATCTACAATTTCAATTGCCCCATATGTTGATTTTACAGATAAAAGTTTTATCTATGATCATAATTTATGAGAGTATGTTGAAAATAAAGATGCAAAAGATAAATTTAAACCAGAAATTTGGCATTGAGTTATTTCTCCAAATACTTGAGATAAACAAAAAGATATCAAAAAAATAGAAAACTTTTTTGATAAAGATCATGATTTTTATGCTTGAACTAATCTTTTTAAGAAATCAGATAAAGTTTTAAATTGAAAAAAATGAGAAGAATTAAGTGATAATTATAGACCATTTGTTTTTTATTATGATCAATTTAGAGAACAAAAATCAATTCATTATCCTTCTTATAAATGATATGAAGCATATTTAGAAAATAAAGAAGATATAAATTATAATAGATATACTAAACAGTTAGCAAATAAAGTTCAAAAGGAAGTTTTATGAGCTGAAAATAATGAAGTATCTTGATTATTATCTCAAGTGGTAGGCCATAAATATGATTCTTTATTAAAGAAAACTAATTGACCTGATACTAAAAAAGCTTCAGATGTATCTACTAGATTTATTACTCAAAAAGCTATAAAAACTTTTATTGAGAGCTTTAATAATTGAATGGTTTCTGATCTTAGAACAAATGTTCATAATGCTTGAAGATATAATGAACATACAAGTCAGGTAAATGTAGATTTTATTCCATATTTAGTGACTTTACTTGATTGAATTGTAGATAAAACAATTATTGATGCAGATAAGAAAATAACTAAACAAATAGATGATTTAGTTATAAATTGATTATCTAGAAATATAGCAATACCTGTTGAAATAGATAGACCTGCAAATAAATTACATACTTGAACTTGATATAATTATGATTGATCTTGTATAAATGTTGATAGAAATTATTTAAATTGAGTATATTCATCAGATATAAAAACAGCAAAAGATTGTTCTATTTATAGAGGTTCTACTTTTAATTCTTGAACATTAGTTAGAGCAACAAGATGATTAGACTTAAATTTAACTCAGGATGATTTAACTAAGTTAAGGTGATTATGAGCTTCAAAATGTTTATCAGTTATTTCAGATTGAAAATGATGAAAAAAACTTAATCCTGCTGATTTTAAATGAGTTTGGTGATGAGAAAGTCCATTAAATATGGATATAGATTCAACTGTAACAGGTATAATGAAATTAAATTATTCATCTCCTAAAAAAGCAATAGTTCCATTATATGATATTGCTTGATCTAAAAAAAGTAATTTAGTTAATTTAAATCCTTCTCCATTGAATTGTTTTGATAATAATTTACTTTCTTATGAAAGAAGATGATGGGATTTAGATAATTGATATTTATGAACTGGTTTTTGATATACCTGTTGATTAAAGTATAGATTATGAGATAAAAATATATGATATTGAACAAATAAATGGTCTTGTAAAACTGATAATGAAATAAATAAAAATAATTTTTCTCAAAGATTTGAAGATTTTTATAAAAATAATTTACCAAATTCTTTAAAAACTATAAAAAAATGTTGAGATACTGTAAATATTTATACAAAATCTGGAGATTATTACATTGTAAAAAGATATAATACAATTGAATGATGAATTTGAGCTTGAACAACACAAACTTGTATTTTATGAGATTGGATAGATACTTATAAATTTAAGTTGATACCTTCTTATATAACTCATAAATCACCAACTTCAGATGAATTGTATAAAGAAATTAAATCACTATCTGTTCCAAATCTTCCAGTAGATAAAAATAGATATATTGATTTTATAGATACTAAATGAATATATCAAAAAATAAATTATCCTGAATTTTTTAGATTATCATTTGCTAATAAAAAAGATTTAACATTATCTTGAATTAAAAAAAGTTTAGATGATTTTTTAGATAAAAAAGATAAAGAAATAAATGATTTAATAAATACAGAAAATCCAAATACATTAACTTGAGTAGATAAGGAATTATATAATATATTAAAAACTAATTCACCTTATCCTTCTTCAATTAATTTAAAAGATTATTTAAAAAATCAAAAAAAAGTTGATGTAAAAATATGAAATGAAACTAAAAAAGTTGATATATATGATATGATAGTTTTTTCTATTTTTTGGAATAATTTAAAAAGTGTTTCAGCTAAATATAAATTTATAATACAAAATTATTTAAGTGATCAAACTGGTGGTAATAAGTATAATTTTATATTACCTAAAAATAAACAAGAATATGAAATAAATTATATATGAGCAATATGAAATGCTCAAAATATGTATATAAAATTAGATCCAAATGAGAAAAAAACTAAAAATCCATATTCAAATATAATAAAATTAAATTCTTTACTTGATGCTAATATTTTTTGACATAAATTATTACCAGATACAAATAAGATAAATACTCCATGAAATTCTGCTTGAACATTTAAATGTGCTCCACCAGATGGAGTTGTTTTATGGAAATGGATTCCTGCAGTTATGTGTCGGTTAAAAAATATGTTACCACCCAAAATTTGATTATCTAATTGAGATTGTTGAGTTTGATTATTATGAGAGAAATCAAGTGATTTAATGTGATCTAGTGATAATCAAGATTTTGAGAATTTAAAAAAAGATTTAGAAGAAGCTAGGTCTTCAGCATGTTATTGAGATCTAAATAAAAATTGAATAAATGATTGTTTAGAAAAGAAATTATCAGGTTCAAGTTTGGATTTTAAATCTGATTCTATAAGATATTTTTATTGAAAAAATTGAATTTTAACAGTGATTGTTAAAGATAAAAATAATAGAAGAGTATATATTGATAATAATACAAAAGTTTATTTTAAGATAGATAAAATTGTTGATAAAGAAAAAAATAAAGTTATTTTTGATTCAGATAAACAAGATTATAAACAAAATTTATATAGAGATTATATTAATTTTTGAAATTTTTGAATACAAACAAAAGCTTGAAAAGCAACTTATAATTTTTCAACTTGAAGAAAAGATGCAGATATTTATTTTAAAACATATTTAAAATTAAAAGATCAAAAAACTTGAGAAGAAAATTTATTATTAAAATCAAAAGATTTAATAATAGAAGTAAGATGAGATAGAATGTTTTTGACTTCATCTAATAAAAATAATAATTCTCTAGATTTATGATGAAGTTATGCAATAGCAAATGATAAAACAAACATATTTTTATTTAATAAAAATAATTCAAATTTTGATGCATATAATGATAAAATTAAAAATGGAGATATATTATTTGGTTTATCAAATTTAAATAAAAAATGAGAATATATAGATTTTGAATTCCCTTTAAATATATCTATAAAAGATAAAAATAATAATTCATTATTTAGGGAAGATATAAAATCATTAAAAAATTTAAAATGATTGATTTCAATAAAAAAATCATGATTTTATAAACTTGTTATTAGAGATTTTAAATGATTTAAGGTTTCTAAGGATTTTGAAGTAAAACCTGCAATTGCTTCAAAACTTAATCTGAAATTATGATCAAATATCATAGAATCTAATTGAGCAATATCAACTGATTATGTTGTTATTTATGATAGATTTAATAATCCTGTAGTATGAGATTATTATGATATTAATTTAAAAATAAATTGAGATTCTTTAGTTTTTAATGCAAATAATCAAAAAAATATAAATTTTTCAACTATAGAATGATTTAAAGCATTTAGAATTAAATCAACAGATAAGAAATGAATTTCAGATATTGAAGCTGAAATAAAGAAAAATTGAAAGAAAATATTAGCTACAAATAGAAAAGTTAAAGTATTAAAAAATATTTCTTTAAATATTATTTCTAATAAAACTTTGAAAGTTTGATGAGAAAATACAAAATTATTATTAAAAGTAGTTGATTCTAGATGAAATCTTATATCAGATTTAAATTCTAGAGTTTATTTACATGTTGATAGAAAATATTGATTTACAAATAAGGCATATTTTGATATAAAAAATTGAATAGCAAGTATTGATTTTACTACTTCTAAATTAGCTTGAAAAAATATTGATTTTAAATTTCAAATAGAATGATTTAATAAAATTTTTACAAAAAAATTTACAATATTGCCATTAAAACCATTAAAAGTTCAAATTATCCCAACTAAATCAAAATTTGAAGCAAGTAAAGATAGTTTTACAACTTTAAATATTGAATTAAAAGATATTTATTGAAATACTGTTTTTACAGATAATTCAACTAAGCTTAATTTAGAAATCCTTGATGAATATAAAAATATTATTTGATCAGATTCTAATTCAAAAATTGTAAAAGATTGAAAATCTTATTTCAAAATACATGGAACAGATATTCCTTGAAAAGCTTATGTAAAGATTTCTACAACACCAAGTTTATCAAATAATAGTTTTAGTATGAAGGGGCAATCACCTTTTTCTAAAACTATATTAGATAAATATTGAATTTACAGAAAGGCTTGAATTTTAACTGAATTATGAAAAAAAGTATTTTATGAATTTGATCAAGATAATTATAAATTTAAATTTAATACTAAAAAAGAGTTAATTAATTCAAATGCTTATAAAAGTTTAGATTCTAAAGATAAGATAAAATTACTTAGTTTATTTGATTCTACAGATGTTTATGAAATAAATTGAGTATGAGAAAATGCAATTGCTCTTGAAACTTACTTTTTCTGGAAAGCTTCAAGTGTAAATTCTAATAAATATAATTCTTTGTATACAGTTTTATTATGAGCTGATTATTGAGATATAACAAAAAAAGATTATTTAGCTTCATGAATGTTATTTGATAGAAATAATAGATCTTTAGCTGTAACAAGTTTATTATCAACTCCTTATAAATATAGTGATATTTTAACTATAAATTCTGATTGAAATATAAAAAAAGTAGTTAATGGTTCTGATTTAAGTCAAGATATTAATTTCAATTTATCTGTTTGAGATTTTACTCCTTATATAGATTTATATAATTCTAATTTATCTACTGATATTTGAAAAATATTATTTAATTTTTCTCAAAATAATAGTTTAAAAATATGTAATAGTATTAATTGTAAATTAGATCAATGAAAAACTAGTATTTATTGAGTAAATAACTCAAGTTTATATAATTATGAACTTGATAATTGAAGTTTAGTTTTAAAAGATTCTTATAAAACTAAGATTTTTTCAGTATGAAAAGATTGAAAATTTAAGCTTTATAATAATGTTTCTTTTAAACTATCTAATACTCCAAGTAAAAAATTATTATTTGATGTATTTATGGATTGAAAAATTATTTCAAAAATTTGATTTAATTTTGTTTGAGCATCTATAAAAACAACAAATAATAAAACAGTTTTAAATTGATTATTAAAAACATATACAAATTCAATTGTTATTTATTTAGCTACTTCTAGATATTGATTAAGAAATATTTATGATTCTTCAAATCTTAATACTTTAGCTATATATTATAATGATCCATTTGAAAAAAAATATTCTTTAAATACTTTTGTAAATCAAGATTTTGATTATTTTGCAAATTTTATAAATAAATGATGAATTGGATGGAAAGATGGTAATTTATCTTTATTATCTTTTGCTGCTTGAGAAAATGTTTGAGATTCTATAAAAAATTATCAAAGTTTATTGACTATAAATCTTTGAGATCCAGTTATATCATTAAAAAAGAAAAAAATAAAGAAAATAAAATGAAATTGATATAAAAAATTTGATAGAACAATTGGTAGAAGATTAAATAAAAGAGATATAGATTGATATAGAATTTTTGATTTCAATAATGATAAAAAACAAGATTTATTATTTATAAATAATGATAATTATTTAACTTTATTTGAAAATAAAAAGATTCCATCTCATTTGGTAAACTTAAGAAAAATAGCTTATATTGCAGACTTATGAGATAATTCTTTATTACAAACATGAGATTTTGCTTGAGATTGATATGATGATATTTTCTTTGTTAATGATAAATGAAATCCTTTTATATTAAATAATCATTTAAAAGATTTTAAAAGATATGATTTAACAAAACAATTTAATTTAAATGCAAAAATAACTAGAGCAAAAGTTTTTGATATGGATAATGATTGAATTGATGATATTGTAACTTTGGATGATAATTGAACTATTAATATTTTTTATTGAAATAAAACAGATAAAATTCCATTTTTTACTAAAAAAACTGTTTATTCTGGATATTGAATAAAACTTAACTGAAAAGTAAGAAATGATTATTGACTTATTTATTTTAAATGAGTTCCTCAAAAAGATTTAGCTAAGAAAAACAAAAAAATAATTCAATCAGATGAAGAATTACAAAAGATTATTTCACAAAATTTAGCTGATCCTAAAAATTCAAAAAATATTTTGTCTGAATATAATAAATTGGATCCTTGAATAAATCAATGAGTTTTAGATTGACTTATGTTTGTTCAAGTTCCATATTGATATGATTGAAGTCTTACTAAAACTGAAGAGTTAGAAAAAGCAATAAATTTAAATTGATGAAGTGATGAAATGTCTTCTGATTTATCTTTAGCAAAAGATTCAATTACAGATTTTGTAAATCAAAATTCTTCATCTATATGAGATATATCAACAAATTATACTAAACAAACAACTTTTATTAGAAGTCAATACTCTCAAACTTTGTGACTGAAAGTTGAAAAGATATTTACTGATAGAAATTGATGAAATCTAAAATCATGAGATATAGTAAATGTTAATGTAAAATTAAAAAATACAACATCACATAATATTACTAATATTGCATATATAGAAGATTTTCCAGTTAATTTTTCTTTAGTAGATGATAGTATTAAAAATTCTTGAAATTTAAAAATTAAATCTTCTTGATGAATAGGAAAATTTTTAATTGATTGAATAAGTATAAAACCATGAGAGGAATTTACTTTAAATTATAATCTAAAAACAAGAGCTTTTAAACTTTGATATATTGATGTATGATTATTTGAAAAATGAGAGCCTTGAGATGATAAATATTGAGATATAATATATAAACTAAGTAAACAAAATTGTTCTCAAAATGTAGATATTTTTAGATCTATTGCTAAAAGAAAATATGAAAAATGAATAAAACAACCAACTTGTAATCAAAAAAAATTAAAACTTCCAGAAAAATTGGATAATCCTGATAAAAATAATAATTGAATTCCAGATGATATTGATAAGTTGATAAATGATACAAAAAAATGAGATATGAATGCTATAAAAGATTATTCAAAAGATAAATTAAATAATCTTTATAAAGATAGTGATTGAGATTGATTACCTGATAGAGAAGACCCTAGTCCAGATTTTTGAAATGATGATAGTATTTTATCTTGACTTGATAAGATAAATGGAAAAATTGATGAAATTAGTCAATGAATAGATAAATTAGTTCAATGATTTTGATGTTGATTTGGATGAGGATCTTGTTTGGCTTTACCTATGAATTGGGCCCCTTTAGCTGCTTGATGAGATCCAACTGTATTAGGTTTTCCTGTTTGAGATTGATTAAATGTTTGAGAATGATTACCTATATTTTCAATGTTTACTTGAATTTCTGGTCCATTTTGTGCTCCTATAAATACTGTATGGCCAGTTTCTCCTTTTATGTATCCAACTTGAACTTGTTGAGGGATATTATGAGCTGGTGGACGGTTATGAACTTTTTCTCCAACAAACTTTTTTAGATTATTTTATTCACCAACATTAACTTGATGACAAGGTATTGCTGCTTGTTTTGGATGACCTGCTATAGCAATGTGAAATTCTATTCCACCATGACTTAGTCCTGTTGTTCCTTGATGAAATTGTATTGTTGCAGCAGCTCCTTTGTGATCTTGTAATCAAGATGATGAGGATTTATGAGATCCTACTAGTATGTGAAATGTTGATTATATCTGATGATGAGATAGTTGAGATTGAAGTTGAAATTGATTTTGAGTAATTAATTGAATATGTAATAAAAATTGAAATTCATCAAATTCTAAATTACTACCTGAAACTAATCAAATTGATTTGTCTTTAGTTTCAGATTATATGAAATATAAAGAAACTTGAATTGTTTCACCAAAATTAAAATCTTGATTTAATGATGTTTTTAATCATCCAAATTCTAGTTGAGCAAGAGGTTGATCTTTACCACCTGGTTTGAATTGAGAACCATTAATATCAATGGATTGATGAAATGATTGATTATGAAATGTTAATGTTGAGTTAGATTTATGAGCTTTAAAAAATGGTAATTTTAAAGATGTATTAAATATAAAAAATACAAGAATAGCTTGATTTCCTGATTTTTTAATGGATTGGGTTACAAGACAAATTGAAGAGATAGTTACAAAATTGACTGATTTTCCAACTTTATATATTATATTACCTGATTTTTCATCAATACTTGATACAAATTGGATTGATTATATAGGTAATTGAGTTAAAAAAGCATATAATAAATGAAAAGAAAAAAGAGATAAAAAAGATGAAGAGATAAAAAATAAAATAAGTAATTTAAAAACTAGAAAAAATTCATTAGATTGTTGAAATAAAGATAAACTTTATTGTCAAAGTTTGGATGATCAAATTGCAAAATTAAATAGAGATACAAGTATTCCATGACAGAGACAATATTCTGGAATAAGTCAAGCTTATGAGTTTTTAAGTAGTGTACCAATAATAACAATTAATCCTGAAGAAGTTGATGTAAATATTCCTTGGATAGATAGTTATACACTAACTAAAACTATTAATGAATGGAAAAATTCATTAGAACAATGGAAGCAAG
The DNA here is from genome assembly GCA_027019405.1 of Candidatus Altimarinota bacterium. Taxonomy (GTDB): domain Bacteria; phylum Patescibacteriota; class Gracilibacteria; order BD1-5; family UBA6164; genus JALUWO01. The sequence continues at coordinate 17,047 of JALUWO010000401.1, forward strand.
AACTTAAGAGATTTGAAGATGATGTTACATTATGAACAACATGTTCATGAACTCCTGAACAAATAAAAGCATGTAAAGATGAAAAAGGATATAAACAAAAAATTTCTTTAGATGCATCTAGATTAGTTTGATCTCTTGAACAAAATATTGCAATTTTAGAAAACTGGAAAAAAATGCCAGAGAAGTTATCTACTCTTATAAATAAAAAACAAGATCGGTTAGATCAAATTTTATGTAATATAGATGCTATATCTGAATTTATGTGATGATGGATTTGAAGAAATGGAGTTAGGTTTAAAGCATGGGTTGAGACTTATATTTTAATTAAGGCTATACTAAAATCTTGGCAATTACTTGCAGATTTATTTATTGATTTTGATGCAGAGTGTCATGAATGTAAAAATGAAAGGGATGATTTATTACATTTTATACTTAAATTAATAAGTATGATTATTCCTAAAATACCTGTAATTCAATTTCCTAAATGGCCTGATATTATACTTGATTTACATAATATTAGATTAAATATTTCAATTTCTGTTCCTGATTTTAAATTGAACAAAAGACCTATTGTTTTACCTGTATTGCCAGAATTGAAATTACCAAGTGTCCCAAATGTAAATATTACTTTACCTTCTTTGCCTTTATTGCCTAATTTTGAGATACCAGAACTTCCTGATTTACCAACTCTACCAAAAATAGAATTACCAGATTTACCTCCTCCACCTAAATTACCAAAAATTTTTGCTTCACTTGAATGAGTTATTAAAATATTGAAATTAGTAGCAAAGATATTATGTATATTGAAAAAATCACCATTTGTTCCAGAATGGAGGTCTTGAGATTTAATTTCATTTTTAACTGAAAGATCAGGATATTTACCTCTTGATTTTCTAGATATTGAACTTCCTCAATTTTCATATCCATTTGTTGATGCTATAAAAGTTACTACTTGGGTAAATTTTGAACAAGATGTAGATTTTTTAACTGAGTTTGCAAGAAATATAGTAAAACCTATAAATTCATTTACAAATGATATTACTAATGCTTTTCAAATAGATTCTTCAGCTTTTGATTTTTCAGAACTTACTCCTAGTGATATAAATATATGAAAAGATAAAGTTGGTTATAATAAGTCAACTATTGAATATGCAAAATTATTATCTTTATGAATAATGAAGTTAGTTACAGTTTTAGATACTAAAAAATCAGAAACTATATCAAATAATGATTTTATTTATTTAGTAAATAAAAGTTTAGCAAAAAAACAATATATAAATGATGCTAGATATGATGAATTGAGAAAAACTTGGAATGATGTATCAAAAATTACTTACTCAAAACAAGATAAAATAATTAAAAAGGCATTAAAATATAATATAGATAAATTTAATACACTTAAATCTATAATTGATAATGAAAAATCAAAAGATAAGAAAATAAAAGAAAATATCTATAAAATTTTTAATTCTAAGTATGAAAAAGTTTCTAAAAATATTAATTCAGATTTTGATGCTTATAATAAATTATTAAGTAAGTATAATAATGTAACAAAACTTAATGCTAAAAAATTACTAGTTTGAAATATTGATACTAAAAATCAATTAAAACAAGAATGAAATAGATTTATTTCAAGAATCAAGTGATGAATAAATCAATATAAAAAATCTTTTAATAAAAAAGAAAACTTATTAGTATTAAATACTACAAAACAAAATACTACTAGTTCTTCAGATTATAAATCTTCTAATGCTTCTAGTACTAAATTAAATTCTTGTCAATTATCCAATAAAAAGTCAACAAAATATAAATATGATTGAATTTATGTTGTTGAAGATCAATGAGCATATAAATTATTTGATTATACTGATAAATTAACTTGAAATGAAGTTGCTAAACCAATTGATATAGATCAAGATTCAGATAAAGATTTATTGTATTTAGTTGATAATAATTTGTATTTAAAAGAGAATTTATCAAAACAAGAGACAAAGAATTATATTACTTTAGCTCCATTAAATATAAGTATTTCTGATAATAAATATTTTAATTGAAGTAAATTTATAGAATCAGTTAATAATTTTAATGAAACAACTGTTTCAAATAATAATATAACTTTTTGATTTTCTTCTTCTACTAATAAAAATATTCATAATTATAGATTAGAATTATTTAATAGAGTAGATAAATATATAAATTTATGAAATTCAAATTATATTCCTAAGGATTTAACTAAAAAAGTTATTGATTTAATTTCAGATAAAGATTCTATTTGAATAAAGGAAGATAATAATAATTTTAAAATTTCAAAAGATATTGCTTATTTTAAATATATTTGAAATGTTAATTGAATTTCTCTAGTTACACATAAATTTAATGATATTACTAAAAGTTTAGTAGATAATAAATTGGCATCTATTACAGCAAATAATAATTTATATTCTGCAAATAATAAATTAGAAATATATTATTTAGATAATAATGTGAAAAAACAAGTTACTCTTGATAAGCATTCAAATATTTCTTTTAAGAAATCAATAAAAATTTATAAAGTTACTTGAGGTTCTTTATATGTTGACTCTTGAATAAAAGATGTTATTAGATGACAATGAAATATCTTAAAATATCTAAATATGCCTGTATTATTTGATACAAATATTATAGTTGAAGATAATTCAAGATTAACTTCAGAATCACATATTGATTTACAATATTATGATGATTGAGAATATTGAATTGATTTAAGAAAAGTAGATGATTATAGATTATATGATTTATGAACTAGAACAGATTTATTTGGTGTTACATTAAGTATGACTAATGATTATTATTATTCTCATATATATGCTTTTTCTTGAGATACTATATGAAACTATTCAAAACAAGTTTTATTATCTCCTCAATTAGCAGCTGATACTTGGGCTCCTGACCTTAATTTTAATTGAATAATAAGAGTTCCAGTATATCAAACAAAAATAATTGATTTTACAGATTATATTTATGATAATTCTTGAATAGATAATATAAAAGATATTTCTATTGAAAAATTAAATCCACCTAGGTATAAAGTAATTAGATCCCCTTGAAAAATTAAAATACAATTTTGAAAATTTGATAATCTTTTTAAGAAAAAAATAGTCATAAAATTAGTTGATACTAATTGAAATGAAACTAAAAAAGATATTTGATTTGAGATATATTCTCCTGTTCCAGAGATAAAAAGTTATAACAATAATAATATTTCTTGATTTATTAATGAAGAATTAACTTGAGAACCTATAAATATTTATAGAGCTAGGTGATGAATTATTACAAAAATTCATACTGATGAAAATAAAACTAAAGTTAATACAAATCTTTGAGAATATTGATTTAAATCAAGTATAAATAATTGATTATTTTCTCAAGATTTATATTTAAAAACTGATAAATCAAAAATATTAGATGTTTCTGGTAATAGTTGACTAATAAAGTTAAAACAATTATGATACTCTTTTAGAATAAAAATAGAAAATGATTATCCTATTATTTATGTTATTGATAATAAATGAATAGAAATTTATAGGGAAAAGATTTTATTAGATAAAATAGATAAAATAAATATAATATCAGATTTTTCTACAATATGAAATAATACTTGATTATATTTTAAATTAGATAGTGATAAATATAATTATTATATAACTCCTGATGATATTAAATTTAATCCTTGAGTTTTAGCTATATATAGAAAAACAGATGTGTCAAAAACTCCATTATTTGTTATATTTAAAGATTGAAGAATAAAATCATTAAATACTAATTATAGATTAGAATATTGAGTTTATGATAATCATGTTGTATATAAAATGATAGATAAACATTTTAATAGATTAGTTTGAGAATTATTATTAAGTATAAATAACAATTTTATAATTAAATAGTAATTTAAGCCTAAAAAACTAAAAAAACCAAAGCAAATTTGCTTTGGTTTTTTCTTTTTATGAACAATTTATTTTTTAGTCCAACTTTTATATCAATTTATATAAAATTTTTTATAATAATTTTTATCATTATTAATTCAAATTCATATTTCAAATCTATTCTTATCAGTTCATCAATCAAATTTTGCTTTAGTGGTGTTTTCTAAACAAGCAGATAATTTATATATTTGATTTTTAATTCAATTTTTATCATTTCATACTTGATATATATATCCAAATTTACATGAATTAATTCATAAAAAGTTTTTTAGAGGATCTTGTGGAATTTTACTTATATAAGCTAGAATTCATTTATTATTTTTTATAGTTGTTGGATATTCTCCATTATCCATATAATATTGTTCAATTGCAGATTGTAATGATTTTAAATCATATATTCTTGTAGTATCTCTTGTTTTTGAAATTTGATTAGTATATATATTAAATACATTATTATTTTTTTCTTCTATTGTATTTGAATTATTAATTATATTTATAGGTTTTTCTATATTTATATTTTTATAAATTATTTTTGATTTATTATTTAAATTATAATTTAATATTTCTTTATTATCTAATAATGTATTTATGAAAATATTATAATTAGAATAATTATTTAGATTTATTGTTTTTATATTTATATTTCATGAAATATTATTTTCTTTTATTTGAGAAAATATTTTTGGATTTATTGTATATTTATTATTTAATTCATAATTATCTTTATTTATTTTTCAACTATGTATAATTGAAATAAAGTTTTCTCAATTAAAATCTCTTATATTAGTATTTCATTTTAATATTTTATTATTTAATGATATATTTGATTTAAGTATATCTATATTTTTATTTAAATCTTTTAATATAATATTTGATTTCCAATTTTTAGAATTTCAATTAAATTTTATGTTTAAAGTATTAGATGTTTGATATTTTCAACTATCCCAATTATAAGAAGTTTTGCTTATGTTTAAGTTTAGATTTATAATATTATTATTTAATATATATGATAAGTCAAGTTCTCATAGATTTTTATAATTTGCTTTTAATATTATATTACTGAATTGATTTAAATAATTTAATTTAGATTTAAAATTAATATCATTATTTATATTAAAATCTAATTTATTTTTGTATATATAATTAAGATTAATTCATTTATTTTGAGAAATATTTTGATTTTGAATTATTTTTATATTTATATTTTTGATATATTTGTTATTAAATTCAATTGAAATTATTCAAGAATCAATTTCTTTTGTTTTATTAAAAATAAATACTATTTTTTTTGAAGTATTATTTATTTTTATATATAATTTTCATATTTTATTTATTTTATCTAAAGCATCTTTATATTGAGAATCACTACATTTATTTCAATAAATAGGATCAAAAGTATTTTTTATTTCTTTTAGTTTATCACATCAATATTTACTTAATTGTAGATAATATTTATTATCAATTTTATTATATGATTCAATTAAAGGTTTAGATAAATTATTTTTTATTTTTGAATAGTTTATAGCTTGTAATGTATTTCAATATTTATTACTTATTTGTATATATTTATTTTCTTTTGCTATTTTTTTTAATTCTTCTAAATAATTATTTAAAAAATCAAATCATTTTTTATCAGTTATTTTTAATTTATTTACAAGTATATACTCTAAATTATCTTTTTTGATTAAATTAAGGTATCAGTTTATATTTATAGTTTGTTTATCTGAGTTGGTTAAAGTAGTATTTGCTTTTAATTCAAAGTTTGTATTAAATCTTAAATCTTGATTATTTTTTTGAATTATATAATTATTTAAATTAAATTGATTATTTATTTTTCATAATTTTTCATAATCTATTTTTAATGAACTTTTTAAATTACCACTTTTTTTATATTGGTTAATTTTATTTATATTTTTATTAAATTGATTTATTAAATTAGTAAAATTATTTCATATTTTTGATTGTAAATTTAATATTTGTCATTCTATATATTCTTTATCTTTATTTGAAATATTATTTACTATAGTATCTTTTTTTTCTGTTAGACTATTTCCTCAAGCAATTTTTAAATTTATATTTGCCATTATAAAATTTATAATAATTTTTAATTTTTTACTTTTTAAATCATTTTTATTTTCTAATTTATTTTGTATTAAGATTAATTTTTTTAGTAAATTTTTAGATTGCTTATTATCTATTTTAGAAATATATTTCTTTATTATTTCTATATATTTATTTCAATTTTTTATTTGTTCTAATTGATGTTTTGTTTTTATATAATTTATAAATTGAATTTTATTTTCTTTTGTAATATGTATATATGAATTAATTGTATTTGCAAATAATATATTACTACTTGTAAAGAATATTAATAATATTCATATAATTTTTTTTGTTATATTCATAAAATATATTTATATAATAAAATGTATTGTTTTTGAAATAAAAAAATTTATAAAAAACTATATACTATGTAATAGTATATAGTTTATGAAAATTTTCAAAATATTTATTTTTTAATCCTTTTTATGTAATAAAATTCATAAAAATAGGAAAAGTAATATGGAATTATACATAGATTCAAAACTATGTAAAAATATATTCATTATAAGTATTGCAATAAAAGTTCAGAATAAAGGTTTTGATTTTTTATATGTTTGTAATAAAATTATTATTAATATGCTTATAAATAAAGAAAAATATATTATTCATCACTCTATTAATTGTTGAATAAACCAACTTTCAGGTATATAGTAGGCTTCAACTTGTTTACTTGTTTCATCTTTTGTATATATCTTTCTAAAAGCTGGTCAACTTGTTCATAATCCTTCTCAATATATATGATTTTTAAATCTATCTATTCCTATTTCCATTCTATGAAAATGTCCTTTTGTTGATCAATCTCTTAAAAATATATTATGAAGTTTATCTTGAAATAGATATGAAAAACTTAGTATAGATATTATTGTGATTATTAATAATATAATACTTTCTTTTTTATATTTTTTATAAATATGTTTTATATTTAAAACAGTTATTATAAATATAGCAAATCATATTCAAAGTAAAGCACTTCTAGAATAAGTAATTATTATTAATGACAGCAATATTATAAAAAGTAAAACAATATAATATTCTATTTTTTTTCTATGTTTATGTAAAAAAGTTCATCATATAAGTATTAAAAAGAAAGCCATAGAATTTGGAGATTCAAGAATTCATTGGAATCTTCTAAGTCAACTAGAATCAAGTCAATGATATATGGGGATTCATCAATTATATTCCCGATTTGATACATAATTTACAAATCAAAAATTTAGTAAAAATTCTTCTCAAGTTATAAATTTTATTATTAGTCATAAAAATAAACTTGTACTTGCTGAAATTAAAAATAAATTAATTAATTTATCTAAACTTATTTTTAAAATAGATTTAGAATGTCTAAATATTAAAAAAATTATAAAAAATAAGAAATCATATCTTCATCAGTAAAAAAGAGAATTTATTCAAAGTCAATTAATTAAACTTATACTTATTCAGTAAATAAAATATAAAAAAATTAAATAATCAAGAATATCTAGTTTTAATTTTATTTTATTTTTTATATGCTCATAAAAAAAACTTATAATTAATAATATAATCAAAAATTCTTTTATAAAAAAACCAAAAAATGGTATTTGTAATTTATTTTCAAAAAATACTTTTAATAACACATAAAAAGGTAAAATTATTACAAGAATTTTTGTTAAAATAGTAAAAAAATTAGTTTTTTTAAACATAAAAAATAGTATTAAATATTTATTTAATACTATTGTAAAATTTTTATTCTTATTGTCAATTAATGATATTTTTTAATTTTTGTTTAAATATTTCTTCACTAAAATTTTTTGCTTGATTTTGACAATTTTTTTGCTTATATTTTCAAGATAAATTATTTTTATGAAATGTTTGAAAGTTTTTTATAAAATCATTTCATTCTGGATTATTAAAAAAGTCTCAGGTTTTTCAAGCAATAATTGTTTCAAGTAAACCTCATTTTGCTAAAGCAAAAACAGGCTTTCAGGCTGCCATAACTTCAATAGGAACTATTCAAAAGTCTTCTTCTCATGGGAAGATAAGTCCTAGACTATTTTGAACTAGTCATACTAAATTATCTCAATATTGTTTTCATATAAATTTTATATTTTCTTGTGATATTTTTTCTAATTCTTTTTTATAATTTCAATCTCATATTATAATTAATTTTTGCTTAGTTAAACTATTGAAAGCTTTTATTGCAATATCTATTTTTTTAAATTCAGTTAAAGCTGAAATTATTATATAATAATCATTTTTTTTGAAATTATATTTTTTTACTAGTGATTTAAAATTTATTTTTTCTAAATTTATTTTTTGAGAGAATCTATTAGTTTCAACTGGTGGATATAGTAAAATAGAATCTTTTTTATAATATTTTTTTATTCTAGAAGCTGTATTTTTTGAATTTGCTATAGTTATATCATTTCTTTTTGATGCTATAAAATCCCATTGTCTTAGTTTTAGTAATAATTTATTTAAGTTATAAATAAATAATGGTTTTATAAAAAATGGTAATTTTAGATCCTTTTTAAATTCAAAAGTCCAATCCCACATATATCTAGCTGGACTATGATAATATACTATAAATTTTGTTTCTGGTTTAGTTATAGCTCAATGAGCAAATCATGAGCTAGAACATAAAACTATATCATAATCAGAAAAATCAAGTTGTTCTACAGATAATGCCATATAAGGAAGGCATAATCTTTGTTTTTTGAAAATATTATATATTTTTTGAGTTTTTAAATTAAAACATTTTTTATTTATTTTTTGTTTTGGAAAAAAATTTCAAACTTTTTTTTCATCATATATTAAAGTATATAAATGAGCTTCAGGAAAAGTTTTTAAAAAACTTTGGACTACTTTTTCTGCTCCTCAAAATTTAATAAGCATTTCATGTAATATGGCTATTTTCATATATATTTTTATTATTATTTATTGAAATTTTATTTATTTTTTGAAAAAAAGAAATTTTTTATTATTATTTGTTTAAATTAAATATTTTTTAATGAAATTATAATGTTTAAAAAAATATTATTGTTAATATTTATTAGTTTTATTTCTTTTTCACAATCTTTTGCTTTAACTTTTGATAATAATGTTTCTATTAATAAGTCTAATTTATTAGTAGCATGAGATTTGACAAAACAAGATTTTACAATAGATACTAGTAAATTTACTCCAGTAGCTCATCATAGTGGTAATGTAAAACAAGTAGTTAATTTTGTTTTATGAACTATTATACAAAAATTGATGATTGCTATTTGAGCTATTTCTCTTTTGGTTATGACTATTTGAGCATGATATATGATTTTTTATCATTGACAGGATGAATTATTATCAAAAGGTAAATCTATTTTTAATGCTTGAATTATAGCATTAATAGTTGCATTAAGCTCTTATTATATAGTTAGTTTGGTTAGACTTATTTTATATTCAAATAATTAAAGATATGAAAAATATTATATATTTAATAATCTGAACATTTTTATTATTATTAAATAATACTACATCTTTTGCAGCTAAAGCTCCATGAGTTAATTGTGTATGATTACCTTGATGTCCTGATAAAGATATACAAAATCCAACTCCAGCAAATGTACATTGAGATTTTTGAAGTAATATTGTTTGAAAGGCTTCAATTGATTTAGTAATTACTTTTATACAATATATATGAGTTATAGCTGTTATATCTCTTATGTTGTGATGAGTTATGTATATATTATCTGGTTGAGAAGATGAAAAAATAAAAAAAGCAAAAGCTTGGATTATCTGGTCTATGGTTTGAGTTTTTATGTCAGTTTCAGCTTGGTGAATAATTAGTTTTATTGCAAAGTTAAATATTAATTTATTATAATAAAAATTATGAAAAATATATTTTATTTTATTATTTGATTCTTTTACAACAGTATTGTTTTTGCTTCAAATTCTGCTTATTCAGCTAAGGATCAAACTATAATTGAATGAATTTTAAAATGAATAAAACCAGATGATGCTGCTATTGTTTCAGATGTATGAAAAGATTGAATATCTGAAATTTTTGTATATACAAAATCTACTATTTTTGATATTTTAGCATTAATAGTAATATGAACATTTTTGTTTATAGGTTATAAAATTGTTATGGCTAGATGAAAACCAGAAGAATTCAAAAAGGCATTTATGATGCTTATATATGCAGTGTTGGGTTTACTTTTTGTATCTCTTTCTTGGGTAATTGTTGTTTTTATTTCAGGTTTAAAATTATAATTATGAAAAAAATATTAATACTTTTATTACTGTGAGTTGTTTTTATAGTTACTATTAATTTTGCTTTTGCTGCTTGATGATGTAGCTATAGTCAATGAGATATAAAATGATCATTAAATTGATGTTTATCTTCAACTCATCTTGTAAATCCTTGAAATGATGTTAAACTTGATTGAGGTTTTTTAACTAAACTAAATTCAGTAACAAAAATTATTGCATCTATTTTATCTCTGTGAGCTATATTGTGAATAGTTTATGGTTCATTTTTGCTTGTAACAACTTGATGAGAAGATGAAAAAATAAAAAAATGAAAAGATGTTATAAAATGGTCAATAATAGGTTTTTTATGAGTAGTTTTGGCTTCTAGTATAATATTTTTAGTTGTTACTTTATTTTATGATATAGGAAAATAATTTTAAATATGTTTAAAGAATTATTTAAATTAATTTTATGGTCTATTTTTTTTACAATAGTAGTTTTTTTTATTAAAACTACTTTTTTTACTGATAAAAATATTTTAGTTGAACAAAAATATATAGAACCTAGTTTAGATAATAAAATAAATTTAAAAGTTGATAGATTAAAAGATATTCTAAAACAAAAAGAAAAAAAAGATTTAAATTCTGCTCAGAAATATTATTTTATATATATCCCTTGAGAGATAAAAACTAAATTAAAAGATTATAAAAATGATATAAAAATATACATAGACAATAAAAACTTATTTAAAACTATTTCAGAATTGAGGATTGATTTATATGAAAAAAAAGCAGATAGAAGGTGAAAAATGAAGAATAAAACTGTGAAAATATTTGCTCCAATTAGAATGTGACAACAAGAAACTTTAAGTGTATTTATACATGAATTTTCTCATTATATTGACTTGTATTACTTTAAAAATAATTGATGATATGATATAAGTAATAAATTTTATAATATAAGTTGGGATTCTACAAAGATTATAAAAAAATGACAAACACAATCTGATTTTGTTTCATGATATTCTATGACAAATAAATATGAAGATTTTGCTGAAAGTTTAACTTATTATGTTGTTGCAAATCAAGATTTTTTAATAAAATCTGAAAGTTCTGAAGTATTAAGAAAAAAATATGATTTTTTTTCTGATTATCTTTTTTCTAATGGTTTTTTAAAAAATACAAAATTTTCTACCAATTTAGTTATAAGAAAATATTATCGGGATATAACAAAAATAAAGATAGATTTAAAAAAGTTTTTGCAATTTTTTCAAAAGTAAATACAATACAAAAAAATAATTTTTCATGTAAATTTTGTTACTTATTTTAAAAACTGTTTTTATCAAACAAATCAAAAATACTTTTCATTTTTTCAAAAAACAAGTTTAAAATATATTAAAATCTAATTTTATAAAATAATTAAGTTATTAAATTTTTTTTAATTGTAATAAATTATTATAGTTAATTAATGGCTTTCAATTTTATAAAGTTATATTTTATTTATGTGAATTATTATTTTTTCTAAATTTATATTTATAAAAAATAATAGATGAAAGATTTTCTAAATGAACTAGATAATGAATTGAATTGAGTAGAAAATAAAACTTGAGATACTAATTGAAATAATTCTTGAGAAGTAAAAAAAGAAGATATTAATAATAGTATTAAAAAAGAAGAGAAACAACAAGTTGAAACAAAAAAGAAACAAGTTTCTAAAAAAACAAATAGAAATAATCAAAATAAAAAAAGATATGATGATTCAAATAATGTAATGTGAAAATTTGTATCAAGATTTCCTGAAACAAAATTTTATCTTCCAAATTTAAGAGAAGGTTATACTAGATATGTCCCAATTTGATGAAATGATGAAACTTGAGCAAAAAATATGGGTATGGTACAATATTGAGATGATATTGTTTTAATTGATTGTGGATTACAATTTGCTTCATGAAATGATATGTTATGAGCAAATTACTCTATACCTGATGTATCATTTTTATGAAAATATAAAAATAATATAAAAGGTTTTGTTGTTACACATGCTCATCTTGATCATATTTGAGCATTAAAACATATATTACCAGCTATTGGTATGCCAACTTTATATGCTACAAAATTAACAATAGGTATTATAAAAAAATGATTAGAAGAAGCAGGTATTTTATCAAAAATGACTTTAATTGAAATAGATGCAGATGATACTACTCCTATAAAAATTTGAGCATTTGATATAGAATTTTTTAGAGTAAATCATAGTGTTCCAGATAGTGCTTGATTATATATAAAATCTCCAGGTTGAGTAACTTTTATGCATACTTGAGATTTTAAAATTGATTTAACTCCTAGAATAGATAAACCAGCTGATTTAGCTAGAATTTGAGCTTTTGGTGAAAAAGGTGTTACAATGCTTTTATCTGATTCTACTTGAAGTATTAGAAAAGGACATAGTAAATCAGAAGAAGAAGTTTGAAATGCCTTAGATGAAATTGTTCAAAAACATACTAGATGAAGATTGATTGTTGCTACTTTTTCTTCTTGGATTTCAAGAGTGCAACAACTTATAGATTCAGCTGAAAGATATGATAAAACTATTTTTCTTTCTGGTAGATCTATGCTTGAAAATATAGCTATAGCTAAAGAACTTGGTTATATAAAAATGAAACCAGGTGTTGTAAAGAAAATGACACCAAAAAATACAGAATGAATTCCTCCTCATAAACAAATAATAATTACTACAGGTAGTCAATGAGAAGAGTTTTCTGCTCTTTCTAGAATGGCAGAATGAAGACATAATGCTGTTGAAATATTAAAAGGAGATACTATTATTTTTTCATCTAGTGTTGTTCCTTGAAATGAAAAATCAGTAGTTACTATTATAAATAAATTAATAAAATTAGGAGCTACAGTTATTACAAAAGATGATTGAGAATTTCATACTTGAGGACATGCTTTTCAAGATGAACAAAAAATGATGATTAAATTAGCAAAACCTAAATACCTTATGCCTATATATTGAGATTTATATTTTAGACATATACATAAACAAACAGCAATGAGTATTTGAATTAAACAAGAAAATATTTTACTTATTGATAATGGTAATATAGTTGATTTTGCTCCAAAAACTTGAAATGTTTTTAAATCTAGAATAAAAATACCATTAAAACAAATTATTATTGATTGATATGGTATATGAATAGCAGATTCTCATGTTATAAAGGCTAGAGAAAAGATGATGAATGCTTGAGTTTTAGTTATAAATTATAAAGTAGATAAAAAAACAAAAGCTATATTATGACATTTAAAAGTTGAAACTAGATGATTAGCTCATTTAGAAGAAGTAAGGTATATACATAGAATGATTATAAAAAAGGCAAAAGAATCTTATGAAAATACTATAAAAGATGTTCCAGATATAGAAGAAAAAGATTTATTAAAAATAATAAGAACAGATTTAGAACAATTAATATTAAAGAGAACAGATAGAGAACCTATGATTATTCCTATGATTACAGAAGTTTAAAAAAATAAAAGATTAGTTTTTACTAATCTTTTTTCTTTACAATATTTTTAAAGAGAGTATTATTAATGTAGTTTATATTTTAATTAAAGAAATATGAAAAAAATATTTTTAATAATATCAATTATTTTATATCTATCTTCTTGTTCTTTTCAGAGTAATAATGATTTAACTAAGGCTAAAAAAGAATTATTATCTCAAAAAAATATTGATACATCAATATCAAATAAAGATGAAGAAAAAGATTTATTTAAAAAAGATACTTCTGTTCCTGAATTAAATAAAGATGAGATATTAACTTGAACTATTGATAAACAAGAAAAAACTTTTACTTGAAAAATTCAAAAAAATAAAGTTACTTATAAGATAGAAGATCTTACTCAAAAACAATTTATAAAAATTGATAATCTTGATTCAAAATTGGCAAATATTTTATCTGGTATTGAAATAACATGAAAAACTATTTGAAATGTAGATAAAATAATAGTAAGATTTGAAAATAAAACTTCAGATTATCCTATAGATAATTATACTTTAGGACAATTTAAACCTTGAGATAAAACTTTTGTATATAGAGCAAAATGAGAATTTAAAGTTTTAGATTATTGAGAAAATGATTATTTATTTGAAGCTTATTCTTCTTGAGAAGTATCTAAAACAAAATTAATAATTAATATTCCTAATAATATAGATAAGCAAAAAAGTAGTGAAACTGAAGATAATCAAAATTTAGATAATAATATTTCTTATCAAAAAAAGATTATTTGAAATAGTTGAAGTTCTATTTATCTTAGTTTTCCAAGTTCTTCTACTTTTTGAGAACCATTAAATGTATGAACTGATACTATTACATATTCAAATATAGATAATTTAACTATAAAAAGAGAAAAATTTTCTTCTGGATGACTTAATTGTGATAATATAACTGATTTTTTAAAACAAAAACTAAATACTTGGTTTTATTGGAATACATGTAGAGATATTATAAAAGATAAATGAATTTCTGTATATGTATTGAAATTTGATAATGATACTTATACATATGAAAAGAAATATTTTGATTTGAATCATTGATTAGTTTGAGATTATATTTTAAAAACTTGAATAAAAGCAGATAAACAGGATATTAAAAGTGATATAGCAAAAGTTAATTCACAATTGAAGATAACAAATAAAGATAGTATTATTTCATACCAAAATTATCCTGAATTAAAGATAGTAGATAAATTATTTTATGAAATAGTTAGATAGAAAATGTAGACTTTAAAAGTTTACATTTTTTATTTTTATATATACTTTATTAAATTTTATAATTAAAAAATCTTTATGAGAGTAATGTTAAAAATATCTGGTGAAGCTTTGCAATGAGAAAGAACACATTGAATTGATCCTAAATTTATACATGAATTAGCTTTGCAAATAAAGGAAATCAAAGATGCAGGTCATGAAATTGCTATTGTTTTATGATGAGGTAATATATTTAGATGAGTAGCATGAGCAGCTAATTGATTAGATAGAACTGCTGCTGATTATATGTGAATGCTTGCAACAATAATGAATTGAGTTGCTATGCAAGATGCTCTAGAAAAAGTTTGAATAGTTACTAGATTAGTATCAGCTCTTGATATTCCTGAAATCTGAGAAAAATATATAAAAAGAAGAGCAGAAAGACATTTAGAAAAATGAAGAATTGTTATTTCTGTAGCTTGAACAGGTAATCCATATTTTACTACTGATTCTGCTTGAGTTCTAAGATGATTAGAATTAGCTTGTGATATGGTAATTAAAGCAACAAAAGTTGATTGAGTTTATGATAAAGATCCAATGAAATGTAGTGATGCTAAACTAATTAAACAAGCTTCATTTAAAGATGTTATTGATAAAGATATAAAAGTAATGGATCATACAGCTATTACTCTTGCAAAAGAAGCTAATCTTACACTAAAAGTTGTAAATCTTTATAAACAATGAGCTATATTAAAAGCTATTGAATGAAATAAAGAATGAACTACAATTTGTGATTAATTTTTAAAATATTAATTTAAACACTAAAAAATTTAGATTTAAGAGATTTTAGGATAAATCTTGTCTAGAAAAAAATATAAAAAAACAGCAAAATTTTTAAATTTGCTGTTTTTTATATAAAAATTTCAGATTTAAGAGCTTTTAAAAATTATCTAGTCTATTTAAAGCCAAAATTTGATTTTTATATTTTTTTATATATATTGTAAGTATTAAAAAATATAAATTTTAATATAAATATATATGAGTGAACAAAATTATTGAGCTGATAGTATTCAAGTTTTAGAATGACTTGAACCAGTTAGGAAGAGACCATGAATGTATATTGGTTCTACTGATGAAAGATGATTACATCACCTAGTTTGGGAAATTGTAGATAATTCTATAGATGAAGCTATGGCTGGTTATTGTGATAGTATAACTGTTACTTTAACTGAAGACTGAGCATGTATGGTAGAAGATAATGGTAGATGAATTCCAGTTGAAAAACATGCAAAAACTTGAAAATCAACTTTAGAAACAATTTTAACAGTATTACATGCTGGTTGAAAATTTGGTTGAGGATGATATAAAGTTTCTTGAGGTTTACATTGAGTGGGGTCTTCTGTAGTAAATGCTTTATCTACAAAAATGGAAGCTTGGGTTCATAGAGATTGAAAAATCTATTACATGAGTTTTTCTACTTGAAAAGCTGATGGTGATATAGAAGTTATTTGAAAAACAGATCATAATGGAACTATTATAAAATTTTATCCAGATGAATCTATTTTTAAAATAACTACAAAATTTGATTATAATACTATTAAAAATAGATTAAGACAGCAAGCTTATCTTACAAAAGGTATTAAATTAAAATTACTTGATAAAAGAACTGGTGATAGATATAAATACTATTTTGAATGATGAGTAAAATCTTATGTTCATTTTTTAAATAAACATGAGGATGCAATTTGAGATATTTTTTATACTGAAAAAGAAAATAAAGAAGTTTTAGTAGAAATTGCTCTTCAATATAATAAAGAATATTCAAATAATATTATTTCTTTTGTAAATAATATACATACTCCTGAATGATGAACTCATTTAACAGGTTTTAGAACTGCTTTAACTAGAACTATAAATAAATATGCTAGAGAAAAATGAATTTTAAAAGAAAAAGATTCTAATTTAACTAATGATGATGTTATAGAGGGGTTAACTGCTGTTATTTCTGTTAAAGTTGTAGAGCCACAATTTGAAGGACAAACAAAAGGTAAATTATGAAATGCAGAAGTTAGATGAGCTGTAGATTGAGTTTTTGCTGAAAAGTTTTTAGAATTTTTAGAAGAAAATCCTACAACAGCAAAAAAAGTAATTGAAAAAACATTTTTGGCAGCTAAAGCTAGATTAGCAGCAAGAGCAGCAAGAGATACTGTTATAAGAAAATGAGCTTTAGAATGAATGACTCTTCCTGGTAAATTAGCAGATTGTTCATCTAAAGATCCAGAAAAATCAGAATTATATATAGTCGAATGAGATTCTGCCTGAGGTTCTGCTAAACAATGAAGAGATAGAGAACATCAAGCTATTTTACCACTTAGAGGTAAAATATTAAATACAGAACAAGCAAGAATTGATAAAATTTTTGCAAACAATGAAATAAAGAATCTTATAATTGCACTTGGTACTTCTATTTGAGAAACTTTTGATGTTTCTAAATTAAGATATCATAGAATAGTAATAATGACAGATGCAGATGTTGATGGGGCTCATATTAGAACTTTATTATTAACTTTCTTTTTTAGATATTTAAAAGAAATTGTAGAACAATGATATTTATATATAGCACAACCTCCATTATATAAACTTACTAAATGAAAAAAAGCATGGTATGTTTATGATGAAGAAAATAAAGAAAGAATTATAAATGAAGAATGAATTATTTGAGAAAATATTCAAAGATATAAAGGTCTATGAGAAATGAATCCTGAACAATTATGGGAAACAACTATGGATCCAGAACAAAGAAAAATGTACAGAGTAACAATTGAAGATGCTACTAGGGCAGATGAGGTTTTTAAAACTTTAATGTGATGAGAGGTTGCTCCTAGAAGAAGATTTATACAATCTAGAGCAAAACAAGTACAAAACTTAGATGTTTAATTGTTCATATATTTTATACATACTAATCATAAAAAAAGTTATATTTTTATAAAAATATAACTTTTTTTATGATTAAATAAATATTATATAAAAAAGTATAAAAAAATATTTGACTTTAAGAAAAAAAATAATAAACTCCTTTTTGCTTAATAAAAAATTATTTTCCTCCGTAGCTCAGCGGTAGAGTAGATGACTGTTAATCATTTGGTCACTGGTTCGAATCCAGTCGGGGGAGCCATTTATTAAGAAGAAATAAAATAAATTGGAGAGATGGCTGAGTGGTCGAAGGCGACGGTCTTGAAAACCGTTGAGTCCGTTAGGGCTCCCAGGGTTCGAATCCCTGTTTCTCCGCCATTTTTTTTTAAGAAAAATTGGAAGGGTGCCAGAGTGGTTGAACGGGCTCCCCTGCTAAGGGAGTGAACCCTTTCTGGGTTCCGTGGGTTCGAATC
The DNA here is from genome assembly GCA_027019405.1 of Candidatus Altimarinota bacterium. Lineage (GTDB taxonomy): Bacteria > Patescibacteriota > Gracilibacteria > BD1-5 > UBA6164 > JALUWO01. Next base: position 35,447 of record JALUWO010000401.1, read on the forward strand.
CCATCCCTTCCGCCATTTTCTTTTCCAATTTAATATAGGCCTGTAGCTCAGGGGTTAGAGCAGTTGGCTCATAACCAATTGGTCGTTGGTTCAATTCCAACCAGGCCTACCATTTTTCTTCAAAAAAACTTTTGACAAAACAAGTAAAAACTATAGATTTGTTTTGCTTTAGAAAAAGAAGCAAAAAATAAGAAAGAGAAGAAAATAAAAAAAGTATAAAAAACTTTTGACAAA